>NZ_NXIE01000029.1 GCF_004116625.1 Halarcobacter mediterraneus | reverse complement strand
GTTCTGGTTCTGGTTCTGGTCCTGGTTCTGCTTCTGGTTCTGGTTCTGGTTCTGGTTCTGGTTCTGGTTCTGGTTCTGGTTCTGGTTCTGGTTCTGGTTCTGGTTCTGGCTCAGGTTCTGGTTCTGGCTCATTTGTTGATATTATAGTATCTGTATTTTCTCCACCGAAGTCAAGTGTCTGGTCATCAAATTCAGAACCTCGGTCTCTTCCCTCAA
>NZ_NXIE01000028.1 GCF_004116625.1 Halarcobacter mediterraneus | reverse complement strand
CATCTTCTGCAATTATATTATCGCCTACTTCTGCTGTTAAATCTGATACTTCTACTGTTGGTACAGAATTCGGCTCTGGTTCTGGTTCTGGCTCAGGTTCTGGCTCAGGTTCTGGTTCTGGTTCTGGTTCTGGTTCTGGTTCTGGTTCTGGTTCTGGTTCTGGCTCAGGTTCTGGTTCTGGTTCTGGCTCAGGTTCTGGTTCTGGCTCATTTGTTGATATTATAGTATCTGTAT
>NZ_NXIE01000027.1 GCF_004116625.1 Halarcobacter mediterraneus | reverse complement strand
GAGTAGTATCTATCTCCAACAAAATCTGGAACTGTAAACTTACCAAATTTTCTTAAATATGGAGCTAAAAGCATGGCAAGTAAAACATATCCACCTGTCCATCCCATTAAGTAAGCACTTGCATCACTACCAATAAAAGCAATAATCCCCGCCATCGATATAAATGATGCAGCACTCATCCAGTCTGCTGCTGTGGCCATACCATTTGCTACTGGTTGAACCCCTCCACCAGCAACATAAAAGTCTTTTGTAGAACCAGCGTTAGCCAAAAGTGCAATACCAATATGTATTGAAAATGAAATACCTACTACTAAATAAATTAATGATTGTAATGCCATTTTCTCTCTCCTTGACTATTCATTTACGCCATATTTTTCATCTAATTTTGTCATTAATTTAACGTAAACAAAAATAAGAATTACAAATACATAT
>NZ_NXIE01000026.1 GCF_004116625.1 Halarcobacter mediterraneus | reverse complement strand
ATGTAGTATATAGAGAAACAGATGGAACAATAGAGGACTTATAAATAACAGGAACTACTGGTGGATGTTATGAAGACCTAGATAAAATAACAACATCAACAACAGTAGTAACAGAAGATACACCTGATACAACACAAGTAAATCTTACAGCCACAAAAGAAGTAGAAGCAGGTGAAGATATAACATATACAGCAAGTGTAGCTAATCCACCAAAGACAGATTTAGTAATCAAATTAAGTAATGGAGCAGAGATTACAATTAAAGCTGGAGAAACAAGTGGAAGTGTAACAGTAGCAAGTCCTGTCGCTGATACACATGAGACAGAGGAAACAAAAAAGGACGTATAAATTACAGAGACTGACGGAGAAGGTAAAGAAGACCTAAAACATATAGAAAGAGTGACAACTGACATAACAGAGTGTTAACATAAACACA
>NZ_NXIE01000025.1 GCF_004116625.1 Halarcobacter mediterraneus | reverse complement strand
CTTACAAACAAACAAGTTTTCAATGGTTTTGGATGTACTGGTGAAAATATTTCACCACAACTTTCTTGGAAAGACGCTCCAAAGGGAACAAAATCTTTTGCAGTTACTGTTTATGATCCAGATGCACCAACTGGCTCAGGATGGTGGCATTGGGTTGTTTTTGATATTTCAAAAGATAAATGTACACTTCCAAGTGGTTTTGGAAATAGTGAATCACAAGATGCTATTCAAAGTATAACTGATTATGGAAAAAGTGGATTTGGTGGTGCTTGTCCTCCCCAAGGAGATAAAGCTCATAAATATATTTTTACGGTTCATGCCCTTGATGTTGAAACTTTAGGATTAGATAAAAATGCAAATGCTGCATTAGTTGGATTTTATTTAAACTCTCACTCTTTGGCAAAAGCTTCTTTGATTTCATATTACGGAAGATAAATT
>NZ_NXIE01000024.1 GCF_004116625.1 Halarcobacter mediterraneus | reverse complement strand
GCATAACCTCCAACTACGATACCTACAATCTCTGTTGTTGCCCCTTTTAAGTTCATTGCATAAGCTGATAATACTGGTAATACTAAAAATAGTCCTAAAAATCTTAAAGCTATAATTGAACTTAGAGGAATTATCGATTTAATCATATTATATAATCCTGAATTTTTTTAAATAGGCAAAGATTATATATTAATAAAGTTAATAAGATGTTAAAAGTTTTGTTTGTAAAAAGTGTTTAAGTTTTTTCATAAAGCAGAGATTTTTTAATGTTTTTATATAATAAAAATTAAGAAAAATAAAGGAATTTTATGAAAATTGTTTTAGCTAGTGGAAATAAAGGAAAAATTGAAGAGTTTAAAACACTTCTTCCTTCATGTGAAATAGTTACATATAAAGAGTTATTAGGAGATATTGAGATTATTGAAGATAAAGATAGTTTCAAAGGCAATGCT
>NZ_NXIE01000023.1 GCF_004116625.1 Halarcobacter mediterraneus | reverse complement strand
CATTTAACTTCACCAATAACAGTAGGATTTTTTATAAATTTAGAGAAGAATATTGCTAAAATATCTCCTTTAAAGTTATATTTTGGTGAAAGTAAAGCAATTCTATCTGCATCACCATCATAAGCAAATCCAAAATCAAATTCACCAGTTGCTAACTCTTTTTTTATATCTTCTAAAGTATGCTCATCACTTGGATCTGGATGATGATTTGGGAAATTTCCATCTGGTTCTTCAAATAAAATTTTATACTTAATATTTAATTTATCAAGAATTTCTCTTAATACAACGCCAGCAACACCATTCCCACAATCAAAAACAAATTTTTTATTTTCAAGTTTTAAGTGTGAAAAACTTTTTACTATATAAGCTATATATCTATTTTTAGAATCAATTACTATTGTTTCTTCATTATCTTCTATTATTGTATTGTCCGCTAGAATTTCTCTTCCAAGTGAATAAATA
>NZ_NXIE01000022.1 GCF_004116625.1 Halarcobacter mediterraneus | reverse complement strand
AGTATGAACAAATGATAAATATAAGTGCTTCTGTTATTCGTGTTGATATAAATAAAGAGATAACTTTTGCAAATGATAGAATTTTACAATTATTAAATTATAAAGAAGAGGAACTTCTAAAAAAAGAGTTACTTTCAATAATTGATAAAAGTTCTTTAGAAACTTATAATAAAGTTTTTAATGAAGTTATTGAAAAGAATTTTTGGCATGGGATATTAAAACTTTGTTGTAATAAAGAAAAAAATATTTATTATATGGATTTTACTTTTAGAACAATTAAAGATATAAAGGGTAATATCATCGAATTTATGGGAATAGGTAAAAATATTACAGAGACTATAAATTTATATAAAGAAATAGAAGATACTCAAAAAGATGTTATCTTTTCCCTTGGAACAATTGGAGAAGCAAGAAGTAAAGAGACAGGAAACCATGTAAAAAGAGTTGCAGAATACTCTTATCT
>NZ_NXIE01000021.1 GCF_004116625.1 Halarcobacter mediterraneus | reverse complement strand
GGTTTTATAAGTTATATTTCTACTGTTATGCCAGAAACAAATCTTCCTGCAAGCAAAACTTCTTTTGTTAAAGGATTTGACAAATGGAATATTGCAGTTGCTTCTGGTTTTTATAATCAAAAAATTGATTATATGATTGAAGAGAAAAAACAAGAACTTGATGAAAAAAATAGAAAATATATTTATAAAATGCTAACTTTTTCTTTATTGATTGCATTTATACTTTTTGCTATTTCTTTATACGTTTCTACATATTTAGAAAAATATTTTTTAAAATATAGGAAAAAAATATATAAAGAAGTAGAAAAAAATAAGAAAAAAGATATTTTACTTGCTCATCAATCAAAAATGGTAGCAATGGGTGAAATGATGGAAAATATTGCTCATCAATGGCGCCAACCTTTATCTATAATCACTACATGTGCAAGTGGAATGCAGTTAAATAAACAATTAGGTCTTTTAAC
>NZ_NXIE01000020.1 GCF_004116625.1 Halarcobacter mediterraneus | reverse complement strand
GTATTTTTACTAAAGCTTACCTTTACCAACTTACCCAAGTTGTTTATGGTAAGCTTTTTTTTTACCTTTTTTCTCTCTTTTCTTTCTTCTTTTATGGGTCTTTATTAAGCTTTTTGCTATATTTTTAATATTCTGAAGATACAAAAAAACAATAAATCTTATAGAATTAGCTAATCTAATAAGAATTAAAGAAAATAAATATTTATATATAGTTGAAAGTAAGTCTAGAAATTAAATTTGTTTTTAAACTAGAATTCAATTTTTTTGGACACTTTAGAAAAAAGAAATGTGTTAAATTTGAAGAGCAATTTATTTCTTAAGTTTAATAAAAAATTAGTAGTTATATCTCAAATTACAGTTTTATATTGATAAATAAAATTCACAGATAAAATAGGGAGATATAAGATATTGATAGTAGAGGCAAAAACAGGTTATTCTTATATAAGATAAGAAGAGAGAAGAAGAAAAACCGGAAGAATTTCAAAATTTAAGCCAGG
>NZ_NXIE01000019.1 GCF_004116625.1 Halarcobacter mediterraneus | reverse complement strand
TAAAGTCTCATTTTTTGATAATTTTATTATCTCATCTTCTATTTTTAATACTTCATTTACTAAATCAAAATAACAATTCTCACAAATATACTTTTTAGTATTTTTATTATCAAAAATCTTTTTTGCACATTGCATAAGTAAAGGAAAAATTGTCTCATGCTTTATAGGTTTTGTAAGATATTTAACTAAATGTAAATCTATAGCATCTAATAAGTAGTTTGTATTAGTAAATGCAGTTAAGACTATAAATTGAGTATCTTTATCTTTTTGTCTAATTTGTTGTAACATATCAAGACCATTTTTTTTAGGCATTTTAATATCAGTAATAACTAAATGAGGAGAAAAAGTCTCTATTTTTTCCATAGCTTTAAAAGCATCTTTTGCTTCATAAACATTAGTAAAAATTCTTTTTAAATATGAAGTGGCATTACTTCTAATATTCTCTTCATCTTCCACATATAATATTTTTAAATTTTTGTATTCTTCTTTTAGCATAAGAAATTATAC
>NZ_NXIE01000018.1 GCF_004116625.1 Halarcobacter mediterraneus | reverse complement strand
GTACCATAAGTTATATCAGCATTGTATTGTTCTTTTCTTGCTCCATCATCTTTTAAATCACCAGTGATAGCTCCAACTTGGAAACCTAAAAAGTTGTATAAAGGTTCTAACTCTTGTGCATCTCTACTTGCTAGGTAGTCATTTACTGTAACAACATGAACACCTTTTCCTTTCATTGCATTTAAAATAACTGGTAAAGAAGCAACTAATGTTTTACCTTCACCTGTTTTCATTTCTGCAATTCTACCATCATTTAGAACCATTCCACCAATTAGCTGAACATCATGGTGTCTCATATTCAGTGTTCTTCTACTAGCCTCTCTTGTAATTGCAAAAGAGTCATTTAAATCTTCATCTAGTTTTACTTCTTCATTTTGAACTTTTTGTTTTAAAGCATTAAAAGAAGATTGAAGCTCTTCATCACTCATAGCTTGGTATGTTGTTTCTAAAGCAGTGATTTGATTAGCTCTTTTTCTATATCTTTTTACTTCTCTGTCATTTGATGTGCCAAAAATTTTTGAAAACATATTAAT
>NZ_NXIE01000017.1 GCF_004116625.1 Halarcobacter mediterraneus | reverse complement strand
TATTGACAGAGCTTGTGAAATCTTTGATTGTAAATTTGCAAATGTTCAACCTCATTCAGGAAGCCAAGCTAATGGTGCAGTTTATGCAGCATTATTAAAAGCTGGTGATAAAATCTTAGGTATGGATTTATCTCATGGTGGACACTTAACTCATGGTTCTAAACCTTCATTTTCTGGTAAAAACTATTCTGCATTTTATTATGGTGTAGAACTAGATGGTAGAATCAACTATGACAGAGTATTAGATATAGCTAAGATTGTTCAACCAAAAATCATTGTATGTGGTGCTTCAGCTTATGCAAGAGAAATTGATTTTAAAAGATTTAAAGAAATAGCTGATGAAGTAGGAGCTTTTCTTTTTGCTGATATTGCACACATTGCAGGTTTAGTTGCTGCTGGTGAGCATATGAGTCCATTTCCTTATGCAGATGTTGTTACTACTACAACTCACAAGACTTTAAGAGGTCCTAGAGGTGGTATGATTATGACTAATGATGAAGATATTGCTAAAAAAATTAACTCTGCTATTTTCCCTGGATTACAAGGTGGACCATTAGTACATG
>NZ_NXIE01000016.1 GCF_004116625.1 Halarcobacter mediterraneus | reverse complement strand
TAAGTCGATTGGTTGTAAATAACAAAGTTAGAAGCTAAATCTTTAAGCTCTAGCTTAATTTGTTCTTGAAGCTCTGTGTTGTTAATATCATCTAAAATATCAGCAATCTTATTAGCAATAAACTCAAACTCTTTCTCTTTCATTCCTCTTGCAGTTAAAGCAGGAGAACCAATTCTAACCCCTGATGTAACAAATGGAGATCTTGTCTCACCTGGTACTGTATTCTTATTTACAGTAATACCTGCATTTTGTAATGCTGCATCTGCATCTTTACCTGAGAAATCTTTATTTAAGAATGATACTAATACTAAGTGATTATCTGTTCCCCCAGAAACAATATCATATCCTCTTTGAACTAGTACTTCACCTAGTTTTTTAGCATTTGCTTTTACTTGTTTTGCGTACTCTTTCCATGAAGGATCTAAAATTTCTTTAAATGCAACAGCTTTTGCTGCAATTACATGTACTAATGGTCCACCTTGTAATCCAGGGAAAATAGCAGAGTTAATTTTTTTAGCAATATCTTCATCATTAGTCATAATCATACCACCTCTAGGACCTCTTAAAGTCTTGTGAGTTGTAGTAGT
>NZ_NXIE01000015.1 GCF_004116625.1 Halarcobacter mediterraneus | reverse complement strand
CAAAGGGCAGATGAAGCGAAATCAATATTTTTAGCAAATATGAGTCATGAGATAAGAACACCATTAAATGCAATAATAGGATTTTCAGAATTACTAAGTAAAAATAAAGAGCTAACAAAAGAGAATAAAAAACAAGCAAAAATAATACAAATAAGTGCAAACTCATTATTATCAATAATAAATGATATTCTAGACATAAGCAAAATAGAAAGTGGAAACTTTGACATAACAATAGAAAAGACAGATTTATATTTTATAAGTGAACATGTAGTAGAACTATTTTCAAAAAAAGCAAACCAAAAAGAGATAAAATTAATATTTAATCTAGATAACAAAATACCCTTATGTGTATTAACAGATGGAATAAGAATAAGACAAGTATTATCTAACTTACTATCAAATGCAATAAAGTTTACACAAAAACAAGGAGAAGTGACTTTAAATATAAATCTAATAGAAGAACAAGAAGATAGATGTAAAATAAGATTTGAAGTAAAAGATAATGGAATAGGAATAGAAGAAGAGAAAAAAGAGAAGATATTTAAACCTTTTATACAAATAGATCATAAATCAAATAGAGAATATGAAGGTACAGGATTAGGATTAAGTATAAGTTCACACATAATACAATCTTTAGGCTCACAACTAGAAGTAGAAAGTGAGGTTGGAAAAGGTAGCTCTTTTTTCTTTACTTTAGAACTTAACTCTTGCATTGATAATTTACATATGTCTAAAACAAAAAAAACAGAAGAAAAAAGTATTAAGTATAGAGGGAAAGTATTAGTAGCAGAAGATAATGAAGCAAATCAAGAATTAATTTCTTATATCTTAGATAGTATGAATATACAATACTCAATACAAGAAAATGGTTTAAAAGCTTTAGAAGAATATAAAGAAGATATATATGATATTGTATTAATGGATATAAATATGCCTATCTTAGATGGAGTAGAAAGTTTTAAACAAATTAGAGAATATGAAAAGAAAAATTTACTTAAAAAAACACCTATAATTGCTTTAACTGCTAATGCAGTAAAAGGTGATAAAGAAAAATTCTTAAGTTTAGGTATGGATGGTTACTTAAGTAAACCTATTAACACTTCTGATCTTTATAAGCTTTTTGATCTTTTCTTAATTAAAAATGAAA
>NZ_NXIE01000014.1 GCF_004116625.1 Halarcobacter mediterraneus | reverse complement strand
GAAAGGACGGATATATGGGTTTAATAGAGAACATAAAAGAAAATGCAAAGAAAGAACTAAAAACAATAGTTCTTCCAGAATCTGAAGATGAAAGAGTTTTACAAGCTGCTCAAAAGGTTCTTGAAGAAAAAACTGCTAATATTATTTTAATTGGGGATGAAGATAAAATAAAAGCTGATGCACAAGCTTGTGGTGCTTCTATCGAAGGTGCTTCTATTATCAATCCTAAAAGTTTTGAAAACATTGAAAAATATGTTAATGAATTAGTTGAATTAAGAAAGTCTAAAAACTTATCAAAGGAAGAAGCTACTGAAATTATGACTACTGAACCTAGATTCTTTGGTTGTATGATGGTTAGACTTGGTGATGCTGATGGTCTTGTTGCTGGTTCTAATTCTCCTACTGCTGATGTTTTAAGAGCTGCTATTCAAGTTATTAAAACTGCTCCTGGTATTAACACTGTTTCTTCTGCTTTCATTATGGAAACAGTTGATGGTAAATTTGGGGACAATGGTTTAATCCTTTTTGCTGATTGTGCTGTTATTCCTGAGCCTAATGCTGAGCAATTAGCTGATATTGCTTGTGCTACTGCTGCTACTGCTAAATCTGTTGTTGGTTTAGACCCTAGAGTTGCTATGTTATCTTTCTCTACTAAAGGTAGTGCTAATCATCCTTTAGTTGACAAGGTTCAATATGCTGTTGATCTTTTATCTGAAAGAAATGTTGATTTCTCTTTTGATGGAGAAATGCAAGCTGATGCTGCTATTGTTGAAGCTATTGGTGCTAAAAAAGCTCCTGATTCTAAGGTTGCTGGTAAAGCTAATGTTTTAGTTTTCCCTGATTTACAATCTGGAAATATTGGTTATAAACTTGTTCAAAGATTTGCGGGTGCTCATGCTCATGGTCCTGTTGTTCAAGGTTTAAACAAGCCTGTTAATGATTTATCAAGAGGTTGTTCTGTTGATGATATCGCAAATTTAGTTGCTATTACTGCAACTCAATGTTAATTTAATTTTTAAAAGAGAGGGAAAAGATATATGTTAGTATTCATTTTAAATGCGGGAAGTTCTTCATTAAAGTATCAATTAATGAATCCAGTTATTAAGAAAGTTTTTGCATCTGGTATTTGTGAAAGAATTGGTATTGATGGTGTTTTA
>NZ_NXIE01000013.1 GCF_004116625.1 Halarcobacter mediterraneus | reverse complement strand
CCAATACTTAAATCCTGACTTCCATCTAAATTCTTATTTCCTAAAGCATATTGAAGCTGTAAAGAGTTCTTCCAACTAAAATATTTATTTATATTTAGGTTTTGATTTACTTCAAGATTTACTTTAGAGAAATCACCATTTGTATTTGCTCCATTCTCATCATTTTGTGTATCCTCTTGTGTATCAAAGCTTAATCTACCACCTGTTAAATAAAAATTAATACTTGATTGAAGATATTTATTAAAAACTATTGAGTCTTTTGTATAATCAAGACCTATAAGGGCTACAATAGTATCTTTACCTAAAGTTGTAGAAGTAGAGTTTATCTTGTCTTCCATATTATTATAAGAGGTTTTAAAATATGTTTCTAGGTTTTGATTATTTGATCTTATCAAAGGATAAGAAAGCTTAGCAATAATACTATTTGAAGATCCTAAAGCATCAAGCTCTTTATATGTACTTCCTAACTCATAAGTTGTCTTAGAAAAACTAACTTCACCTCTTAACCCATTCTTATGAAGTGGAAAATTATATGCTAAACTACCATTTAAAAGGTCACTGTTTTGAGAGCTTAAAGCTGTAAGTGAGATTTTATCTCCTATTTTAAAAGGGGAGTTTATATTAATCCCTGCCATAACTCTATGTTTTCCTGTATATTTAGAACCATAATTGTCAGTAATAACATAACCATCATATTTCTTACTTGAACTAGTTCCTATTATAAAATCACTGGTACCAACTTCCTTTCCAGGTTTTATTTGTGTACTACTAATAGTTACTCCTGGAGTATCATTTATAATAAGTAATGCTCTTTGTAAACTCTTTGTTGAGATAGTTCCTTCTTCTATGTTTTTTATATCATCTAAATTTCCTTGTAAAATAGAATCTTTTACTAGTGAGTTATTTTCTAGTTTAAATTTAGAATACTTTCCTTCTATAATAGAGATTTTTAAAATATTTTCTTGCTTTTGTAAATTTTGTACAGGAATATAAGCCCTTGCTACAAAGTAACCTTTTTGTCTATATTTTTTTGTAATCAAGCTTGTAATATCTTGAATATCTTTAAAACTCAATTCTTTGTTTTCAAAAGGTTTTACAATAGTTTTTAAATCTTTGTTTGATATATGCTTTGCATTGTGAATTAAAAATCTTTTTATATATACTTTCTTCCCATCTTCAAAAACTTTTTTGTACTCTTCATCCTCACTTTGTAACGGTGGTAAAACCTTTTTCTCTTTTTCTATCTTTGGAGGTGTTACCTCTTTTAATACATCACCTATAGTTGGAATATCTACTCCGTATAAATTAATACATGTAAATAAAGATAGAATTAATAAACTTTTTATTTTTAAACTTATATTTTTCATTATATTTCATC
>NZ_NXIE01000012.1 GCF_004116625.1 Halarcobacter mediterraneus | reverse complement strand
AAGATATATGTTAGTATTCATTTTAAATGCGGGAAGTTCTTCATTAAAGTATCAATTAATGAATCCAGTTATTAAGAAAGTTTTTGCATCTGGTATTTGTGAAAGAATTGGTATTGATGGTGTTTTATCTCATGAATTTGGAGATAAGAAATTAAAAGTAGATGCAAATCTACCAACACACAAAGAAGCAATTGAATTAGTTCTAAGAACATTAACAGTAGGAGAAGGTAAAGTAATTGATTCAATTGACAATATACAAGCTATTGGACATAGAGTTGCACATGGAGGAGAATCTTTTAAAAGTTCTGCACTTGTAACAGATAAAGTTATAAAAGAGATTGAAGAACTAATACCTCTAGCCCCTCTACATAATCCTGCAAATGTTTTAGGTATGAAAATTTGCCAAGAACTAATGCCTAAAACTCCGAACGTTGCAGTATTTGATACAGTATTTCACCAAACAATGCCTGATTATGCTTATATGTATGCTTTACCATATGATCAATATGAAAAATATCAAATCAGAAAATATGGATTCCATGGAACAAGTCATTATTATGTTTCAAATGAAGCAAGGGGAATGTTAGACAAAAAAAGAAATACAAGAATTGTTGTTTGTCACTTAGGAAATGGCTCTTCTGTTACAGCCGTTTTAAATGGCAAGTCAATTGATACTTCTATGGGATTAACTCCTGTTCAAGGTTTAATGATGGGTACTAGATCTGGTGATGTTGGTGCGGGAGCAATTCAATATATGATGAAACAAGAAAATCTTACTATTGATGAGATATCTGAACTTATGAATAAAAAATCAGGTATTTTAGGTATTTCTGGGAAAACTTCTGATTTAAGAGAAGTTTTAGATGGAATGCAAGAAGGTGATGATAGATGTAGATTAGCTGTTGATATGGTTGCTTACAATATCAAAAAATATGTTGGTTCTTATGTTGCTGCTCTTGATGGTATTGATGCTCTTTGCTTTACTGGTGGTATTGGTGAAAACTCTGCATTAATTAGAGAAATAGTTTGTACTGGTCTTGATGGAATGGGATTAGTTCTTGACCCTATAAAAAATAATAGAAAAAGAAATGATTCAAGAGATATCGCAACAAATAGTTCTTCTGCAAGAATATTTGTTATTCCTACAAATGAAGAGTATGTTATTGCTAACGATACTTATGAGGTTGTTACAAAATCATAATAATTAAGAGTCATATTATTTGACTCTTATTTACTCAAATAAGTTACTATCTTTTACAACTTGCTACAATTTGAAATCATTATCAAAAGAATTTTCTTCCTTTTTTATAAATGCTACTTTTATGCTATGCTTCAATATTATAATTTATGGAATTTACAAGAAAGGACGGATATATGGGTTTAATAGAGAACATAAAAGAAAATGCAAAGAAAGAACTAAAAACAATAGTTCTTCCAGAATCTGAAGATGAAAGAGTTTTACAAGCTGCTCAAAAGGTTCTTGAAGA
>NZ_NXIE01000011.1 GCF_004116625.1 Halarcobacter mediterraneus | reverse complement strand
TATTCTCTTTTGTTAGCTCTTTATTTTTACTTAGTAATTCTGAAAATCCTATTATTGCATTTAATGGTGTTCTTATCTCATGACTCATATTTGCTAAAAATATTGATTTCGCTTCATCTGCCCTTTGTGCTTTTTCCAAAGACTTCATTTGACTAAAAATTAAACTTTTAATTTGTTCTGCCATTGTATTAAAAGAATTTTCTAATTTTCCTATTTCATCATTTGAAGAAACCTCAATTCGGTAATCAAGCTCATTATTTGCAAATTTTTTAGTACCAATTAATAAATTTTCTATTTTTGAAGTAATATATCTAGAAATCCAAATTGCAATAGCTATTATTAAAAGAATCATTATAAAAGTAACTATTGTTAATTCGTTTATTAATGACTTAATAAAAAGAGTAATCTCAAATTTATTTTCATCAACTACTTTTTTCATATTTTTAGTTTGCTTTTTTAAAATTGTATTTATACTTTTTTTAGTTTCATTTGCTGCAGCATGAAACTCATTAACATTGGCACCAATAGTTACAAATCCAAAACCTCTCTTTGAATTTCCATATTTACCAGTATAATATGGAATTGCAGCAGCTGTACTTAGTTTCCAAAGTTTACTCCAATAAATAATAAATGAACCATATCCACCATTTTCTGTTAACTGCATCCAACCTTTACATTGAGGAGCAAAATTTAAATATCTACAATCTAACCCAACATTTCCTTCTTCAAAAAGCTGTTTTAAATTTGGTTTTTTCTCCAAAGATTGTTTTTCAAAAGTAGGATAAATAGAAAGAAAATCATTAATTTCAAGTCCAGACTCTTCATATTTAAAATAAACATCAGTACTAAGCCAAGGTATAACTCTTTTCCCAGTTTTCTTATCATAACCCATAATAAAATAATCTCTTGCATGAGAAATATTTTTCCCTTCATAATCCCACATAAAAGCATAATTACCGCTTCCTGCATCAGTAATACTTTGTATAGGGTCATTACTTGTAGGGTTGGCTGTATCAGTAAATTGCATTATATGTTTATGGTCTAAAGCCAAAGAAATATATCCTTTTTTTACACCATTTTCAAATACTGGTGTTATAAATCTTATTATTCCCTCAAACTCTTTTCCTAAAGGATTTTCTTTCCCTGCATAAGCATACTTTTCTGGTTCAAAATTTATTTTTGCTTTCTTTGCTTTTTCTTTTGTAAATGTACCAATTACTTTAGTCCCAATATATTCACCAATAACATCAGAAACAAAAATTTCTCCTTCTTTCAAATTATGAACTTTATTAAAATAATTTTCTGAATTAATATAAGTATTTTTTTGATGTGAAACATTTTTTAGTTTTTGATTAATATTAGAAACTTTATATTTTTCATTACCCTTCAAATCAAAATAAGTAACTTCTTTATATAAAGGTATCAATTTTTTATTTAATGGTAGAGGATCAGTATAATTAAATTCTCTTTCATTATCTTTCAAGTTTGCCTTTTTATTTTTTCTTATCATTTTTTTAAGAGAATCTTCTTCAACCCAAGTATTATTAATATCGTTATACCTATATTTATTATGAACAATTATTTCTCTCATCTTAGTCTTAAAAAAAGATTCTAAAATTTCTTGATTGATATTTAATTTAGATAAAAAAAGTATATCATTATCTCGTTCATAAAGAAAATCAGCAACATTATTTGCAATTTCAAAACTAAGTCTTTCTAAAGATAATTGTGATTTTTTATCTAAAAACTTGATACTATCCTTTATAGAAGCATTTGCAGTATTTAAAACTATTTCTTTATTTTCATTAAATAAGTATTTTGTACTATCATTTAAGTATATTTCTAATCGCTTAACACCTTCATATGCTATATAAACAATTATTAATAAAGGAATTATTTTAATTAAAATAAAAAGAAGAATTAATTTTGTACGAATTGTAATATTTTTCATAATAAAGCCTTACATTATATTAAAATTGTAATAAGTATATATTTAATAAGCTTAATATTTTAAATTATATTAATATTTTGTTATTAATATTTAGATACAATCAATTAATTATTTTTAAAATAAAGGTTTAAAGTATGGCAACAACTAAGCTGAAAGGAAATATCGTAAACTTAAAAGGAAACGAAATAAATATTGGAGATAAAGCCCCTATAGTAAAAGTAGTTAATCAAGACTTATCTGATATTAAAATAGGTGGGAAAGCTCAAATAATAATTGCTGTTCCCTCATTAGATACACCTGTTTGTGCAGAAGAAACAAGAAAGTTTAATGAAAAAGCAGTAGATACAAATATTGAAGCTATTGTAATTTCAATGGACTTACCCTTTGCAGCAGGAAGATTTTGTACAACTGAAGGTATTGAGAACTTAAAAGTTGGAAGTGACTTTAGAAATAAAGACTTTGCAAAAGAATATGGAGTATTAATTGCAGATGGACCATTAGAAGGGGTAACATGCAGAGCTATTTTTGTTACAAATAATGAAGGAATAGTAATTCATAAAGAAATATGTGAAGACATTACAAATGAGCCAGATTATGAAGCTGTATTTAAAGCAATAATCTAGAGTGTGTTTACTGGTGCCTACAACTGGATTTGAACCAGTAACCTCTTCCTTACCATGGAAATGCTCTACCGTTGGAGCTATGCAGGCATAAAAGCAATAATAAGTATAAAAATATAGCAAAAAGCTTAATAAAGACCCATAAAAGAAGAAAGAAAAGAGAGAAAAAAGGTAAAAAAAAAGCTTACCATAAACAACTTGGGTAAGTTGGTAAAGGTAAGCTTTAGTAAAAATAC
>NZ_NXIE01000010.1 GCF_004116625.1 Halarcobacter mediterraneus | reverse complement strand
TAAAAATATAGCAAAAAGCTTAATAAAGACCCATAAAAGAAGAAAGAAAAGAGAGAAAAAAGGTAAAAAAAAAGCTTACCATAAACAACTTGGGTAAGTTGGTAAAGGTAAGCTTTAGTAAAAATACTCAAGAGCTGGCAGCGGCCTACGTTTCCACAGAGGAACCCTGCAGTATTATCAGCGCAGAAGTGCTTGACTTCCAGGTTCGGAATGGATCTGGGTATTTCCACTTCGCTAAAACCACCAGCAATATGAGTATCAAACATACTAAAAAAGTATGCTCTGTACTCACATCAAGAATGAGTTAAAAATGTTAAAAGTCTTATCTAAATAGATATACAACATATTAAGTAACATAAGTACTTAATAAGATAGTAAACCAAGAAATAGTTTAAAAAAAGCCAAACGATCTATTAGTACTAGTCAGCTAAACGTCTTACAACGCTTACACATCTAGCCTATCAACCAGCTAGTCTTGCTGGGATCTTCAGGGAAAGTTCATCTTAGAGTTGGCTTCGAGCTTAGATGCTTTCAGCTCTTATCACATCCGTACATAGCTACCCAACGATGCCCTTGGCAGAACAATTGGTACACTAGTGGTACGTTCATCCCGGTCCTCTCGTACTAGGGACAAATCTCTTCAACTTTCCTACGCCCACGGAAGATAGGGACCGAACTGTCTCACGACGTTCTGAACCCAGCTCGCGTACCGCTTTAAATGGCGAACAGCCATACCCTTGGGACCTGCTCCAGCCCCAGGATGCGATGAGCCGACATCGAGGTGCCAAACCTCCCCGTCGATGTGAGCTCTTGGGGGAGATCAGCCTGTTATCCCCGGCGTACCTTTTATCCTTTGAGCGATGGCCCTTCCACACAGAACCACCGGATCACTATGACCGACTTTCGTCTCTGTTCGACTTGTATGTCTCACAGTCAAGCTAGTTTATGCCATTATACTCAACTGGCGATTTCCATCCGCCATGAACTAACCTTTGTAAGCCTCCGTTACTTTTTAGGAGGCGACCGCCCCAGTCAAACTACCCACCAGACATTGTCCTGAAAGAGGATAACTCTTCGCAGTTAGTAACTCAAATATTCAAGGGTGGTATCTCAAGGATGGCTCACTATGTACTGGCGTCCATAGATCAAAGCCTCCCACCTATCCTGCACATGAATATCCAAGCTACAGTGTCAAGCTGTAGTAAAGGTGCACGGGGTCTTTCCGTCTTTCCGCGGGTAGGAGGAATTTTCACCTCCACTACAATTTCACTGGATCCCTGGTTGAGACAGCTCCCATCTCGTTACGCCATTCATGCAGGTCGGTATTTAACCGACAAGGAATTTCGCTACCTTAGGACCGTTATAGTTACGGCCGCCGTTTACTCGGGCTTCAATCAAACGCTTCGGCAAAGCCTAACATCATCAGTTAACCTTCGAGCACCGGGCAGGCGTCACACCTTATACATCCACTTACGTGTTAGCAAAGTGCTGTGTTTTTGGTAAACAGTCGGGAGGGACTCTTTGTTGCAACCTCTTTAGCTTTCTGGAGCAAGTCCATATACCAAAGTAGGCACACCTTATACCGAAGATACGGTGCTAGTTTGCAGAGTTCCTTAACCAGGGTTCTTCCACGCGCCTTAGAATACTCATCCCACCCACCTGTGTCGGTTTACGGTACGGGCAACAATTAATATACTTAGTGGCTTTTCTTGGCACGACAGTATCATCGATTCTCTATCTCCTCCGAAGAGTGTCAAGAGCCTGTAAGATCTCGGATTCACGTTACCCGGATTTGCCTAAGTAACATCCTACGTCCTTCGACCCACTATTCCATCAGTGAGCTCGATTAACTCTATGCGTCCCCACATCGCGCTTAATTGTTGGTATTGAAATATTAATCAATTTGCCATCGTCTACCCCTTTCGGACTCGACTTAGGTCCCGACTAACCCTACGATGACGAGCATCGCGTAGGAAACCTTGGGTTTTCGGCGAAGAGGATTCTCACCTCTTTTCTCGCTACTCATGCCTGCATGCTCACTTCTATCCGCTCCAACGCTCCTTACCGGTACATCTTCAACGCTGAATAGAACGCTCTCCTACCACTCAATATAAATATTGAATCTAAAGCTTCGGTGTACATCTTAGCCCCGTTATATTTTCCGCGCAGAATCACTAGACCAGTGAGCTGTTACGCTTTCTTTAAAGGGTGGCTGCTTCTAAGCCAACCTCCTGGTTGTCACAGTAACTCCACATCGTTTTCCACTTAGATGTAACTTTGGGACCTTAGCTGTTAGTCTGGGTTGTTCCCCTCTCGACATAGGATTTTATCACCCTACGCCTGACTCCCTAGATTACACATGTAGTATTCGAAGTTTGATAGGGTTTGGTACCGCGGTGAGCAGCCCTAGCCCAGTCAGAGCTCTACCCCTACATGCTACTACTAGAGGCTATACCTAAATATATTTCGGAGAGAACCAGCTATCACGAAGTTTGATTGGCCTTTCACCCCTATCCACAGGTCATCCGAGGACTTTTCAACGCCCACCGGTTCGGTCCTCCACTGGCTCTTACACCAGCTTCAACCTGCCCATGGATAGATCACTTCGTTTCGGGTCTGCAGCATCTGACTAATTCGCCCTATTAAGACTCGCTTTCGCTACGGCTTCACACTTGGCTTAACCTTGCCAGACACCACAACTCGCAGGCTCATTATGCAAAAGGCAGTCCGTCACCCTGATAAATCATAGGGCTCCGAATGATTGTAAGCTAATGGTTTCAGGTTCTATTTCACTCTCCTCGCTGGAGTACTTTTCACCTTTCCCTCACGGTACTTGTTCACTATCGATCTGTAAGTAGTATTTAGGGTTGGAGGGTGGTCCCCCCGGATTCAGACAAAATATCACGTGTTCCGTCCTACTCAGGATACCAATAGAGCTATCGAAAATTTCGTATACAGGAGTATCACCTTCTATGCTGTAGCTTTCCAACTACTTCTACTATCTTCTTTAGTCTCATATTATGGTCCTACAACCCCCTATGCAAGCATAGGGTTTGCCCTAATCCGCGTTCGCTCGCCGCTACTAACGGAATCTCTTTTGATTTCTCTTCCTTCGGTTACTGAGATGTTTCACTTCACCGAGTTTGCCCACTTTCGTGTAATATATATCTCTATATACTGGGTTGTCCCATTCGGAAATCTCTGGATCAATGCCTCTTGGCGGCTCCCCAAAGCTTATCGCAGCCTAGTACGTCCTTCATCGCCTCTTACAGTCTAGGCATCCACCATTAGCCCTTAATAGCTTATTTTTTTGAGAATAAAGTAATTTCTTACTTTAACCTTTTTGAATAATTATTCCTTGGCTACTATCTTATTAAATACTTTGTTTTCACTCTATATTAATAAGTTAGTTGTGTCTATCTATATATATTATCTTAAAAAAATTTACATTTTTTCAAGGTAACTGTTTTTTAGATATGAAATTTTTTTGTTTTTTAATAATCTTCATACGAAAGATCATTAAACGAAAAAATTAAAGACTTTAACATTAAATTTTTAAATATCATGCTATCTTAAAAAATTTACATTTTTCAAGTTAACTTATTTTGGTTGTAAAAAACCAAATATAAATTCAAACTTTTTTGAACTTATATTTAGCTTTTTAATGGTGGAGATAAGCGGGATCGAACCGCTGACCTCCTGCGTGCAAGGCAGGCGCTCTCCCAGCTGAGCTATATCCCCAACATACTAAATATAATCTACTTCTTTTAAGATTATTTATCAATGGTGGGCCTACCAGGACTTGAACCTGGGACCTCACGATTATCAGTCGAGCGCTCTAGCCAGCTGAGCTATAGGCCCATTTTTCACCTATTTAAATAACCTTTATAAACCGAATATAATAAACTCTATTTTCTCTACTTTGTTTGTAGTTTCTTTGAAGAGTTAACTGAATAACTCTTCTTTTCTGTGCTTATAAAGAAGTGAATCTTTATAAATTACATTCTCTGAAAGGAGGTGATCCAACCGCAGGTTCTCCTACGGTTACCTTGTTACGACTTCACCCCAGTCGCTGAATCCACTGTGGAGGGTAGCTAGTTTAGCATCCCCGCTTCGAATGAGTTCAACTCCCATGGTGTGACGGGCGGTGAGTACAAGACCCGGGAACGTATTCACCGTAGCATTGCTGATCTACGATTACTAGCGATTCCAACTTCAAGCACTCGAGTTGCAGAGTACTATCCGAACTGGGAGATATTTTTGAGATTTGCTCCACCTCGCGGTATCGCTGCTCTTTGTATACCCCATTGTAGCACGTGTGTAGCCCTGGACGTAAGGGCCATGATGACTTGACGTCGTCCACACCTTCCTCCTACTTGCGTAGGCAGTCTCGTTAGAGTTCTCAGCCGAACTGTTAGCAACTAACGACGTGGGTTGCGCTCGTTGCGGGACTTAACCCAACATCTCACGACACGAGCTGACGACAGCCGTGCAGCACCTGTCCTACAGTTTCTGCAAGCAGACACCAATCAATCTCTTGAAAGTTCTGTAAATGTCAAGTCCAGGTAAGGTTCTTCGCGTATCGTCGAATTAAACCACATGCTCCACCGCTTGTGCGGGTCCCCGTCTATTCCTTTGAGTTTTAATCTTGCGACCGTACTCCCCAGGCGGTACACTTAATGTGTTAACTGCATTACTGCTATGTCTAGCATAGCAACAACTAGTGTACATCGTTTAGGGCGTGGACTACCAGGGTATCTAATCCTGTTTGCTCCCCACGCTTTCGCGTCTCAGCGTCAATAATGTTCCAGTAGATCGCCTTCGCAATCGGTATTCCTTCTGATCTCTACGGATTTTACCCCTACACCAGAAATTCCATCTACCTCTCCCATATTCTAGATAGACAGTTTTCAAAGCAGTTCTATGGTTGAGCCATAGGATTTCACTTCAAACTTATCTATCCGCCTACACGCTCTTTACGCCCAGTGATTCCGAGTAACGCTTGCACCCTCCGTATTACCGCGGCTGCTGGCACGGAGTTAGCCGGTGCTTATTCATATAGTACCGTCATTATCTTCCTATATAAAAGGAGTTTACGCTCCGAAAAGTGTCATCCTCCACGCGGCGTTGCTGCATCAGAGTTTCCTCCATTGTGCAATATTCCCCACTGCTGCCTCCCGTAGGAGTCTGGACCGTGTCTCAGTTCCAGTGTGACTGATCATCCTCTCAAACCAGTTAGGCGTCATTGACTTGGTAGGCCATTACCCCACCAACTATCTGATACCGTACAGTCCCATCCTCGAGCACTAAAGCATTTCCCTTGCAGACTTCTGTCTTAAAGGCATATAGGGCATTAGCAGTCGTTTCCAACTGTTATTCCTTTCTCGAGGGCAGGTTAACTATATATTACTCACCCGTGCGCCACTTAGCTGACAATCTAGCAAGCTAGATCCGTTCTCGTTCGACTTGCATGTGTTAGGCACGCCGCCAGCGTTCACTCTGAGCCAGGATCAAACTCTCCATAAAAATATTTATAGATTATTTAATCTTGACTTATGTTTTATTACTTATATAACAAAACTAAATCTCATTGTAAAAGCATTTGCTTCTATTTATAGACAAGGATATGTTTTACATATCTTGTTTCGTTTATTTATATTCGGTTTATAAAAGTTATTTATAATACCTTCTGTGTTTTTAAAGATCTCCCATCTCTTCACAACTTTATCAATCACTTTTGATGCCGTTCCTCTGAAATTGGATGGGAATTATAATAGATTTTTCTCCCCTTGTCAAGAGTTATTTATTAATCCTGGCTTAAATTTTGAAATTCTT
>NZ_NXIE01000009.1 GCF_004116625.1 Halarcobacter mediterraneus | reverse complement strand
TTGAGTTTATTGCTAATAAGATTGCTGATATTTTAGATGATATTAACAACACAGAGCTTCAAGAACAAATTAAGCTAGAGCTTAAAGATTTAGCTTCTAACTTTGTTATTTACAACCAATCGACTTATTAATATTTTGAATGTTAAAGTGGTATAATACCACTTTAGCATACAAATTCAAGGTATTTTATGAAAGACAAACTTTTAGAGAAAAATGAAAACTATAAAAAAATCGAAGAAGTAATAAAATATATTGATGAAAACTTCAAAGACCAACCCTCAATAGATACAATTGCAAAATATATAGGTATGAGTAAATACCATCTTATAAGAGTGTTTAAAGAGTATGTTGGTGTAACTCCAATACAATTTTTACAATCTGTAACTTTAAACTATGCAAAAGAGCATTTAAAAGAATCAAAATCTATTTTAGATAGTGCTTTAGATATTGGACTTTCTAGTTCTAGTAGACTACATGACTTATTTGTAAATATTATTGGAGTAACTCCTAAAGAGTATAAAAGTCTAGGTGAAAATGTAGAAATAACCTATGGTTTTGGAAATACTCCATTCGGAAATGCTTTAGTTGCTATTACTAAAAGAGGTATTTGCTATTTAGGTTTTTATGATGATTCTTCAAAAGAGTCAGTTTATACAAGATTTAAAGAAGTATGGGCAAAAGCAGAGTTAAAAGAAGATAATAAAAAAGCAGATGAAGTTTTAAATAGTATTTTTATTAAAAAAGATAAAAAGTTTAATCTATATGTAAAGGGAACAAACTTTCAAATCAATGTATGGAAAGCTTTAATAAATATTCCTGATGGCTCTATTGCTACATACTCTGATGTGGCAAAATATTTAAATAAACCAAAATCTGTAAGAGCAGTTGCTAGTGCTATTGGTTCTAACCCTATTGGTTTTTTAATTCCATGTCATAGGGTTTTGGGTAAAAGTGGTGCTATGACTGGATATAGATGGGGAATAGAAAGAAAAAAAATCCTTGTAGCCTATGAAGCCTTAAAAAACAAAGAATCTTAATCTTTTTTTAGTCTATGAGAAATAGAATAAATTACAGGTAAGTAAATTAGATTTAAAATAGTTCCCCATAAAAGTCCAAAACCTAAACCAATTGCAATAGGTTGAAAAATAACAGCTTGTCCAGTTGGAAAAAAGATTAAAGAACTCATTCCTATTAAAGTTGTTATTGTTGTTAGAATAATCGGTCTAAATCTTTTTGTAGCCCTAACAAATACTTCATGTAAAGTATTTGCTTTCTTCAAATAAGTCATCATAATAATTCCATCATTAATAACAACCCCAGCTAATCCAAGCATCCCTATAACTGAAGGCATAGATAAATTTAGTCCCATAATTTTGTGTCCAATTAAAACCCCTAAAATAGAAAAAGGAATAACTGACATTAAAATAAAAGTTTCCCTAAAAGAGTTAAATAAATAAAGCATTGCTATCATAATAAGCACAATAGCTAAAGCTGTAGCTAAAAGCATATCATTTTTTAAATCTTTTTTCTTCTCTTCTTCTCCTTTAAAAACTAAAGATATTCCACTTTTTTCTATCTCTTGTAATATAGGTTGGATTTTATCTACAACTTCACCTGCTGTTATAATATCAGCATCAACATTTGCATAAATATAAAAGTTTTTTAAGCCATTATCTTTAATTAATTGTTCAAAACTCTTTATAACCTTAAAATCAGCTACTTGATTAAGTGCAATAAAAGTTCCATCACTCAATGGTATTTGTGTATTTTTAAATTCTTCAAAATCATCTTTATTTATACTTTGAATTTTTATATCTAGCATACTTTCAGAATCAAAAGCAACAGCTTTTTTCTTTAATAAATACATATTAGATAAATAAGAACCAATATAAGCTTCATCTATACCTAATTGCTGTCCATAAGAGTTAACTTTTAATTTGATCTCATCAACTCCAAAATTCAAAGAATTTGATACACTTTTTATTCCATCAAGTTTATTAATTTCTTCTTCAATTTTATTAATTGAATTTATAATTTTTTGACTATCATTTGAAACTAATCCTATTTTTATATCTGCCTTTATAGGACCTACTTTTCTTTCTACTACAGCAATTTCTGTTAAATTATATTTTTCTTTGTATTCTTTTTGAATCAAGAACTTTTTTAAATCTTTAGCAATATCCTTTGAATCTCTAGTTCTTACTCTTCCTTCTTTATCATAATAAAAACTTAAATAAGGTGTTATATATTTATCTAAAAAGTTAGCTTCTTTTCTTTTTTCAAGTTCTAAAGTCATATACATAACATATGAAAAATTTTCAGTATTTTCTGCACTATCTCTTCTAAATCCAGCAACTGAATCTATACTTTTAATAAAGTATTCATCTTTTTTTACAAGTAAATCTTTTTCTATTGTTTGTACAATTTTAAATGAATCTTCTAATTTTGTATTTTCATTGGCTTTAATTGTGATTTTTACATCACTAGCATCAAATTGAGGAAAAATTTGAAACTTTGAACTTGATATTTCTAAAACTGTAGCAAGGGGAACAAAAATTATAAAAATTGTCAAAAAAGTTTTTTTCCAATCCATAAAAAAATGTAGAATTGAATTGTATATATTGTTTGCTTTTTCCCAAGAAGTAACTTTTGAACCATTTTTTAATACATGTGCAGCATGAATTGGTAAAAAAATAAATGACTCAATTAAAGAAGCTACTACTAATGCAGATAAAGCAATTGGAATTAATTTTATAACTTCTCCCATAGTTCCACTAATCATTAATATAGGAAGAAAAGAAAATAAGGTAGTAAGAGAAGCTATTGATACAGGTTTTACCATTTCTTTTGCACCTATTACTGCTGCTTCCTTAGGAGGATATCCCTCTTCTATATGCTGTTGAATATTTTCACTTACAACAATTGCATCATCTACAACTATACCAATTGCAATTAAAACTCCAACTAAAGAAATCATATTTATGGTATATCCAGAAAAATACATATAAATAGCTGCTATTACAAAAGAAGTTGGAATACCAACTGCAATAATAAAAGACATCCTAAAATTAATTAATATAGCTACAAGTACAGTGATTAATATAATTCCTAGCATAATATTTGAAACAACAATATTTAGCCTATCTTTTATTCTTTCACTATTATCATCAGCAATTAAAACTTGAATATCTGCATTTTGACTATTTAAAGAAGGAAGAATTTCTTTGATTGCCTGTGTTAATTTAATAGCATCTGCCGTATCTGTTTGTTCTACATTTAAAGATAAAGCATTTTTACCATTAAAAGAGTAAAGTGTCGAAGCATCTTCATATTTCTTTGAAATAAGAGCAATATCAGATAAATAAACACTTGTTTGCCCTACTCTAAGAAGAGTATTTCCAAAGTTATTTGCAGTTTTTTCACCATTAAAAGTTGAAACATAATAATGTTTTTTACTATCTTCTATTTTTCCAACTGGGAAGATATAAGACAATGTAGAAATTGCATTAAAAACATCACTTTTATTTAAATCTAAAGCTTCTACTTTTTTGTCATCAATAAGTATTTCATAATATTCATCAGAATCACCATAAATAGTAATATCATTAATTCCAGAAATTGTCATTAATTTACTTTTTATGTCATTTGCTAAAGGCTTTAACTCATCCAAAGTTAGTTTCTCAGAAGTTAAAGAAATATCTAATAAACTACGGGATCTTGTTAAGGCATTTACAGTAGGCTCATCCATATCCGAAGGAAGATCTGCTTTTACTAAAGCTATTGAATCTTTAACTTTATCAGATTCATTAAACTTATTTTTTCCCTCTTTTAATTCTAAAATTAAAGAAAACCTACCTGGACTAATCACAGTAGTCATGGTATCAACACTATCAAGATTTTTTATATTATCTTCAATTTCTGTTACAACCATTTTATCTAAAATATCAACTGAAGCACCAGAATAAGACCCAGTAACAGAAATCATTTCTAACTCAAAACTAGGAAATATTTCTTTTGCTGTATTATTATAAGACCAAATACCTGCAAAAAACACTAAAACAAATAAAGTATAATTCATCCTTGAATTATCTACAAAGAATTTTAAAAATTTTTCAAACATACTCTTCCCCAAGAAAAGGTGTATTATATTTAATATTTATTAATGAAGTATTAATATTATTAATTATTACATTTAAATGATTTTTAAAATATATCCAAAGTTTGAAATATTATATAAATTTATAAAAAAGTATAAAAGATAAAGTATTAGCAGTTATTATCTGCTAATACCATCTATTTTTATTTTCTTAACCATATCATAATCTTTATTATTGTTAACATTTTCACAATAAACTTTAATATTTAAAAGATTTGCTAATTCTTGTATTGACTCAACAAAACTTTGTTTAGATGTATCAAGATAAATATCAGTAGTATAATCTCTTGCTAATCTTATAAAATCTAAATTAAAATCTTTAATATTATCAAGGGGAATAAACTTACTTTCAAATCTTTTAACTATAATTTTAGCTCCTACATTATGAACTTTATCACAAAAGTTTTTAAAGCCTTTTATATCTTTTATAACAGCATATGCAGTAACTGAAAACAATAATTGAGAAGCTATATTTTTATTAGTAAAGATTTTATTTTCTAACCAAGAAATAAACTCTTCATCTTCAATTGAGTTTAAAGATAGATTAATCATTATATCGTGCTTAATATCATTAATAACCATATAATCTATGACTTTAGAAATTACTGCCATATCAAAATCAACTATTTTTTCGTATTTTTCTGCTATGGAAACGAATGTCCCGATTGGAATATTTTTATTATTTTTATCTTTTGCAGAAGTGAAAGCCTCTTGCATTAATAAAATTTCCTCATCTTTTGAACAATAAGTATCATTTATATATTCAATTTCAAAACTATTATTTTCAATAATTGTAAAAATTAAATCTCTCCACTCTTCCATATCCCTAATTAAATCATTATTATCTCTAATAAAATAGTCATTTGGACCTATTAATTTAGCTTTTTCATAAGCTTCATTAGTAGCTTGAAGCATTTCAGGAGTAGTACTATAAGTATTAAATGGAGTAGCACCTATATGTGCAATTTCGGTTACTTTATGCTTATTGGCCAAAAGATTAAAACTATTTTTTAGGTTTTTACATATTTTCTCACTACAAGAGTAATCACAATCTTCAAGAATCAACATAAACTCTGAACCAAAAAACCTATAAAATTTAAACTTTTTATTATCTTCTTTCTCTTTTAAAACATTTTTAATTTCATCAGTAAACTCAAGAATGAAACTATTTACTTCCTTATTAGTATGTGTTTTTGCAAAACTACTAAGTGCATTTATTTTTATTTTTAAAATATATCCTTTACCTTTTTGAATAAACATCTGTTTCATATCTGTTTCAAATGTAGTTTTTAAAGGTAATTTTGTTAATTCATCTTGAGATAGTTTTTCTGATAAAGTTTGAAGATTTCTATTTAACTTATTAATTATTACTTCAATTTTTCTTGACATATCATTCATTGCAATAGATACATGTTTGATTTCTGTAGTCCAAGGAAGTTCATCAATTGTTTCAAACTTTCCTAGAGCAATACTTTTTGCTAAGCTTTCAATCCTTTTTAATGGTCTTAATAAATATTGAACAAATATAAAAAGGATTATCATTGAAATGATAAAAGCAATAAAAGCATAAATAATTGAATTTTTTGCTTGTTTAAATAATTTAGCATAAGCTTCACCTGGATTAGGACTTACAAAAATAACTGCTGATTTTTTCCAACCATCAGAAATTTCACTAAATTTCTCTTCTAACTCTAATGGTATTAAATCAATAAACCAAGCAGGTACAGAATCAAATTTAATATCTCTTTTTTCTTCTAGCAATATTTTTTTAATATCAAGTTTTACTACAATATCTTTAGTTTCATTTTCATTTGTAATAGTTAAAGTAAAAGGTATTTTTCCACCATTTTTATAGGCATCAGTTGGAATATATCTATATCTTTCAAAATTTTCTACATTAAAATCATCAAAAGAATCACTATTAATAGAATCATCTTCAAGTTGTAATAGCTGTTCACTTAATTCATAATCAGATTGAATTTTTTCTACATATCCAAATTTTGATTCGACAAAAAGTTTCTTAATTTTCCAGTTGTCATTCTTGTAAGTTGATGTTGCATCTAACAACTCATAGTCATTTATTATATAATCACTATCTTCTAATCTTATTTCTTTATAAAAACCACTATTTGATATAGCCTTAATTATTGACTCAATTTCAGGGTCTTTTTTATCTTTAATTAAAGGTCTTAAACTCATTCCTAAAGATGTTGCAGTATCTTGTGCTTTTGTTTGAGATTCAACTTCTAAATATTCTTTAGTATTTTTTATACTTATAATAAAATTACCAGTGAATATTATAAAAAAGATGAAAGCAATAATTATATATAACTGTTTAGACAAAGACATATTTTTCCTTTTTAAATTTTACCCATGATTAGTTTCCAGTTTTTAAGATTGTTTTCTCCAACACGAACTGAATCATTTCCTTTATTTTTAGCTTGCCATAATCCACTTGCATTGAAACTATATACAGGTGTTAAATCTTTTCTTTGTGAAGCTAATTTTAATCTTTTATTAACATTATCTAATACTATAGGTGTAGCACCAGGTTTATGATAATAAGTCAAAACCATGTGAGCTTGTTCATATTTAGTACCTCTTTGTTTTAATTTTACATAAGTTATTCTAAGTTTATTATCAGGAACACCCAATTGCCTTAAAGAAAAATATTTAGCAATTGCATAATCCTCACAATCTCCAGCTCCAGTACCTAAAAACTCAAAAGGTGAAGCCCAATAATCATTTTTTTTCCAATGAATATCATCTCTTACGTATTTAACTTTATTAAAAAAATCATTTATATATTTAAGCTGATGTAAGATATCTTCACTCTTTGCTTTTTTTAAAACCTTATCCCAAAGAAGAACTCTTTTTTCAGCTTCTGCTCCATATTTTTTTTTGATTTGATTTATTTTTTCAGAAGAGATATAAAAAAGATTTTCAGCAGTTATTGAAGAAAATAGAAAGAAAATACTAAGAAAAATCACTATATATAAATTTTTCAAAAGCTCTCCTTTCTAAACTATATTATTTACTATTTTAAAGTTTCTAAAATAGTATTTTCATTTATATTTTCATTATCATATTTTATTACTAAAAGATTTTCAGTGTCATTAATATACCATTCATCAATATGTAAAATTGAGTCTAATTTATTAGTATTTTGTCTAGTATTCTCATCAAGATGAATATACATTAATCTTTTCTTTAAAGGATTTGGCATAGTTATAATTAATATTATCCATAAAATACAAATAACAACAATTGTATAAACTATTGTAGTAAGTTCTACATCTTCAAAGAAAATTCCACCTAATAATCCTCCAAGAAAAGTTCCTAAATATCCACAGGCATTAAAAACACCTAAAACTAAACCTCTTTGATGAACCTTTGCAAATTTTGTAGCTAAAGATTGCATAATTGGTTCATGCATATTAAAACCAATAAAAAATATTACTACTCCAACTATAAATAAAATATAACCTGCACTAAGTCCTATCAATAAATAAGACACTCCAAAAAAGAATATACCTAAAGCTAAAATCTCTTTAAATTTACCTTTTTTTTCTGCAATTATTGCAGCAGGAGCCATAGATAAAAATCCAAAAATCATTGCAGGTAAGTATACTTTCCATAAATCACTCATTTGCCATTCATAATTGTTGATTAAAACCATAGGAATAATCATAAAAGCAAAAGTCATTAAACCTTTTTGTAAAAAGTTTGTAATATTCATTTTTATTAAATTTGAATTTAATAAAACATCAGAAACTATAGCTTTGTGTTTATATGTATGGGTAATCTTTGGAGGATTAGGAACATATTTAACCAAAATAAATATTGAAACAATTGCAATAACAGCAGTTAAATAAAATAGAGTTGGAACTCCAGCAAAAGAACCTATCGTAGGTCCTAACAACATTGAAGCAGCAAAACTCATTCCAATAAACATTCCCATTGTTGCCATTGCTTTTGGTCTTTGTTCTTCTTTTACAAGATCACTAATAGTTGCTGTAACAACAGCACCAATAGCACCCGCACCTTGTAAAAATCTTCCTAACATTAACATTAAAATATCATCAGCAATTGCACAGAAAATTGAACCAATAGCAAAAAGTAAAAGTCCAGTTATAATAGTACCTTTTCTTCCTAACTTATCACTCATTATTCCAAATGGCACTTGAAACAGCATCTGTGTTAAAGCATATCCACCAATTACTACACCTACTAATGTCGTAGTTGCACCATAAAGGTTTATTGCATAAACAGATAAAACAGGTAAAACGATAAAAAGTCCAAAAAATCTAAAAGCGATAATTAAACTAAGAGGTAAAATAGATTTAATCATATATAATCCCATAAGTAAAATAAACTCTGATTATATATCAATAAAGTTAATAAGAGGGTAAAAAGGAAATTTATGAAAATAATTTTAGCTACAGGAAATAAAGGTAAAATTGATGAATTTAAGAAATTATTACCAAATGAAGAGGTTTTTACATTCAAAGAAATAATTGGAGATTATGAAGTTGAAGAAGACAAAGACTCTTTTAAAGGTAATGCTGTAAAAAAAGCTCAAGAAATTTATGAAAAAATTGGTTCTAAAGATGCAATCGTAATTTCTGATGATAGTGGGATAACTGTTCCAGCTCTTAATAATGAACCAGGTATTTATTCAGCAAGATATGCAGGAACTAATGCCACTGATAAAGAAAATAATTCAAAGTTAATTTCAAAATTAAAAGAAAAAAACTTAAAAGAGACAGAAGCTTATTATACAGCTTGTATAGCCATTGTCTATAAAGGTTATACTTACACAGTACATGGATGGATGTATGGTAAAGTAATAGATAAAGAAATAGGTGAAAATGGTTTTGGTTATGATCCTATGTTTATTCCAAATGGTTTTGATAAAACTTTAGGGAATCTCCCTTATGAAGTAAAAAAAGAGTTTTCTCATAGAAGTAAGGCATTAAAACTTGCAAAAAAAGTTTTAGATATAATCTTATAAAAGTAGAGAAAACTCTACTTTTATCTTAAAAAACATATACAGCTGCAAGCCAACCAAAAATTATTAAAGGGATATTATAATGAAGAAAAGTAGGAACTACAGTATCCCAAATATGGTCATGCTGTCCATCAACATTAAGCCCCGATGTTGGTCCAAGTGTACTATCTGAAGCGGGGCTACCTGCATCTCCAAGGGCAGCAGCAGTACCAACTATTGAAATAGTTGCCATTACAGAAAAATCTAATTGTATACATAAAGGTACATAAATAGTTGCAATAATAGGAATAGTAGAAAAAGAAGAACCAATTCCCATTGTAATAAAAAGCCCTACTATTAACATAAGAAATACTGCTAAAGATTTATTATTTCCTATTATATCAACTACAGAAGAAACTAAGCTTTCAACTCCTCCTGTCGTATTTATAACACTAGCAAAACCGTTTGCAGTAATCATAATAAAACCAATCATTCCCATCATTTTTAAGCCTTTTGTAAAAAAGTCTTGAGTTTGATTTGCTTTTATTACGCCAGCAACAATAAATATAATAAAACCTGCTAAAGAACCTAGAATAATAGAGTTTGTATATACTTGTAAAGCAAGTGCTGTAACAACAGAAAATAAAGCTACAATTATATGAAAAACATCAAGTTCTCTTTTTTCTGTTTCAACTTCTAATATTTTACTTACATCATAAACTCTTTTTTTCCTATATGAAAAAAATATTGCAAAAAGTAAACCTAAAAACATTCCTAAAACAGGAATCGCCATGGCTATAGGCAATTGTCCAGATACTGCACCTACTCCATTATCAACAATGTTTTTTAATAAAATTTCATTTAAAAATATTCCTCCAAAGCCAACTGGTAAAAACATATATGTAGCAATAAGTCCAAAAGTAAGAATACAAGCAACTACTCTTCTGTCTAATTGTAACTGTGCCATTGAGTGTAAAAGAGGGGGAATTAAAATTGGGATAAAAGCAATATGTACAGGAACAATATTTTGAGAAGAAACTGCAGCAAGTAGAATAAAAGTCAACATTAAATATTTTATATAAATAAATTGAAAAGAAGACTCACCTAAATTAACTTTTTTGATAATCATATTTGATAAAAGATCAGTAATTCCTGATTTTGAAATTGCAACAGCAAAAGTTCCTAACATGGCATAACTTAGTGCTATAGTTGCCCCATTCCCTAAGCCTTTATTAAAGGCTTGAATTGTTTCATTTATATCTAATCCACCAACAAGACCACCAGCTATTGCTCCTACAATTAAAGCAATTACAATATTTACACGAACTAAGGATAATACAACCATTAAACTTACGGCAATTATTACAGAATTCATAATTTTCCTTTTAAAGTTTTATGAAAATTTCATATTTTTTATACATAAATTTTATTTTTGAGAAAAGAGTGTACTTAATTTTTACTTATTAATTTCAATATTTTTAACTAAGCTAATATTAAAATCTTTTGCTTTTACTTGCATTTGAATAAAAAAATTACTTGTCTTATCCTTTACATAAGCTTGTATCTTGAATTTATTATCTTCAATTTCAATTTTATTAACTCCATCCAAAGAAGAGTTTCTTAAATACTCTTCTAAAAACAATAAATGGTTTTTACCTTGAATATATTGGTATTTATTTACTATATTTGAAGAAGATAAACTTTTTACTTCAAAAATATTTATAATAAGAAAAGAAAATACAACTAATAAAAGTAAAGTAGCAAAAAGAGTAAATGCTTTTTTCATAATTTAAATTTCCATTCTTGTTTAATTTTATTTTCTAGCTCAATGAAAACCACCAGTATATTATTAGCTAAAACTCTCATATGAAAACTATTTACCTCATCAAGTAGCAAATATCCATCATAATAGAGTTTTTTATTTTCATACCTCAATAAATCCTTTGATTGGGGTAAGTTTTTTTCAATAATTATTCTTGTAGAGTTTAAATCTATTTTTAATTTTTCAATATTTTCATTTGTTATTTGTATTTCATAAAGTTCTTTTGAATAAGAAAAAGAATATATCACAATTATAGAACCTAAAAATACTACAATAATCAATTCTAGAAGAGAAAAAGCTTTACATTTCATATTTCTTTAGCCTAATCTTATTATCTTTATATTCTATTTCTTTTACAGTGATAGTTTTTGTTTGAGTTTCATTTATTTTTAAAGTTAAATTTTTATTTTGTTTTGCAAAGTCACTTGAATAAGAAGAAGTAGTAAAGTTATTTTCTAATTTATTTAATAATATATACTCTTCATCAAGATTATCATAGAAGAATGAGTTTGAAAATCCTACTATGATAATTGATAAAATTAGTGTACTTATAATAGTTTCAAGAAGAGTAAAACTACTTTTGTCCAATTTCATTGGCTTTATCATTTGCAGCTTCAACTGCTTTAATCATAGCATCTCTTACAGCACCCTCTTCTAATTTTCCCATTCCCGCAGCAGTTGTTCCACCTGGACTCATTACTGAATCTTTAATCAAAGCTGGATGTGTAGTTTCTAATAATTTTGCATATCCACTAAATAAACCTTTTACAAGTTCATTACTTATACTTCTTTCTAAACCAGCTTTAACAGCTCCATCACTTAAACTCTCTGCAACTAAACTTAAAAAAGCAGGACCACTTCCTGCAAGTGCTGTTGCTACATCAAGTTGTTTTTCTGTGTTAACCCAAACAGTTTTTCCTACATAAGAAAATAACTCTAAAGCTAAATTTTTTGCTTCTTTATCCCCTGTTACTGTTGTAGTTGAACCACAAACTGAAGCTGCCACATTAGGCATAGTTCTTATATAAAATTTTGATTTTATTTGTTTTTTTAAATTGTCTAATGTAGTCCCTGCAAGAATTGAAAATAAAACATTTGCTTTTCCTTCAAGTCTAGCTGCAACACTTTGTAAAGCATATGGTTTTACACAAAAAATTATATTCTTATCTGTAATATCTTCCATATCTTTCATAACTTTTACTTCAACTTCAGAAATTCTTGTTTTAATTTCATTTAGTTTTTTTTCATCTCTTCCTATTATTTCTACTTCAAAATTATTCACAAGACCTCTTGCAAGTGCTTGTGCCATAAATCCATTTCCAATAAGTGTTAATTTCATCGTAATACCTTCAAAATTATTTTACACATTATAACTAATTAATTATAAAGCTTTAAAAAGTAAGAAAGTAGCAAGGATACATAAGATAAAATACTTACTTTACAAAAAAAGGAAGATATAAATGATCAACAAACTGAAGTTTAAAAATGTCATATTAATTTTAAGTTTAGGTTTTATCTTAACTGCTTGCTCACAGAAATCTGAAAGAGCACAAGAATATAATAAACCAGCACTTTATTGGTACAATAAAATGTTAAAAGATATTTCTACAGGTTTCCTAGAAGAAGCAGATGATACATATACATCATTAGAAAGTGAACATAGAAATTCACCTTTAATTCCTACAGCATTATTAATCCTAGCTAATGCTCATATTGATAATGAGGAGTACCAGTTAGCTAATTTCTATCTTGATGAATATATAAAAAGATTTGCTCTTAGCAAAAATATAGACTATGTAAGATACTTGAAAATTAAAGCTAACTTTTTAGGTTTTTCATACTCACTTAGAGAACAACAACTTATTGAAGATACAATTAAAGAAATTGAAGAGTATAGAAACTTATTTACTGACTCTAAATATATGCCTTTAGTTGATACTATGAGTGCAAGACTTTATATGGCAAAGGCTTCTTTAGACAAAGAAATTGCAGATCTTTATAAAAGGCTTGATAAACCAAAAGCTGCAAAATATTATGAAGAAAAAGTAAAAGAATCTTGGGTTGATGCTAAAGAAATTGAAGAAGTAGAAGTTCCACTTTATAGATCTCTTTTTGAAGAGAACCTTTTTTAAAAAAATTTGAATATTTTATAGGAGTTAAAACATATGGAATTAGACAATTATGAATCTTTTCCACAGGAAATACCTTTAATAGTTGAGGACGAAATATTTTTATATCCATTTATGATTGCTCCTTTGTTTTTAGAAAGTGAAAGCAATTTAGAAGCAGTAGAGCACTCAATTGAAAATAATAAATTAGTAATAGTAACTGTTAGTAAACCTGGACATGAGGGGAAAAGAAAAGAAGATGACTTTTATGATGTTGGAGTAATTGGAAATATCATGAGAAAAGTATCTTTACCAGATGGGAAAATAAAAGTACTTTTTCAAGGACTAGCAAAAGGAAGAATAAAAAATTATAATGAAGAAAATCCAAATTTTGCTTTTGTTGATAAATTAGAAGATGAAGAAGTATCACAAGAAAACATTACTTCTATTATTGATGTTCTAAGAGAACAAGTTAAAAAACTTTCAAGAATTAATTCTAAATTTCCTGCTGATTTAATTAAAACAATAGAAGAAAATAATGATGCTACAAGAATTGCTGATTTAATCTCTTCAGTTTTAAAAGTTAAAAAAGATGAAGCATATAAACTATTTGCCCAAACAAATTTAGAAAAAAGATTATTAGAAATAATTGAAACTATAAAAAAAGAGATTGAAAGTTTTAAAATACAAAAAGAAATAACTCAAAAAGTTAATTCAAAGATAGAAAAAACTCACAAAGATTACTTCTTAAAAGAACAGATAAAAGCTATACAAAAAGAACTAGGTTCTGATAACCAAAAAGATGTAGAAATAAAAGCTTATAAAAAGAAGCTAAAAAAAATAAAAGCTTATATGCCTAAAGATGGATATAAAGAAACAAAAAAACAAATTGATAAATTAAGTAGAATGCACCAAGACTCACCTGATAGTGCCCTACTTCAAACATACATTGAAAATGTTTTAGAAATTCCATTTGGTAAATATGCTCAAAATGACATTTCTGTAAAAAGTGTGGAAGAACAATTAAATAAAGACCACTATTCTTTAGAAAAACCAAAAGAGAGAATTTCTGAATATTTTGCAGTAAAAGAAATGTTGGAAAAAAGAAAAATAGAAAATCTAAAATCAAAGGGAACAGTTCTTTGTTTTGTGGGACCTCCAGGTGTTGGTAAAACTTCATTGGCAAACTCTATTTCTCAAGCTTTAAAAAGACCACTTGTAAGAATTGCTTTAGGTGGTATGGAAGATGTAAATGAATTAAGAGGACATAGAAGAACATATGTTGGAGCAATGCCAGGAAGAATTGTAAAAGGCTTAAGTGATGCAAAAACAATGAATCCTGTGGTAGTTTTAGATGAAATAGATAAGTTAGGAGCAAATCACAGAGGTGACCCAACTGCTGTTATGCTTGAAGTTCTAGATCCAGAACAAAATAATGAATTTAGGGATCTTTACTTAAACTTTGCAATTGATCTTTCACAATGTATTTTTGTTGCAACTGCAAATGATGCAAGAAGAATTCCTCCTGCGTTAAGAGATAGAATGGAGTTTATTGAAATTTCTTCATATACTCCAAATGAAAAATATCATATTGCAAAAGACTATTTAATTCCTCAAGAATTAGAAAAACATGGACTAAAAAGAAGTGAAATTTCTTTATCTAAAACAACTATCGAAGCTATAATCTCAAAATATACAAGAGAAGCTGGGGTTAGAAATCTAAGAAGAGTTTTTGCAAAAATATTTAGAAAAACTGTAAAAAAACTTCTTAAAAATGAAGATATGAAAAAAGTTTCTATTTCAACAAAAAACCTAAAAGAGTTTTTAGAAAACCCTATTTTTGAAATAGACCCAGCAGAAAAGAAAAATCAAATTGGAGTTACAAATGGTTTAGCTTGGACAGCTGTTGGTGGAGATGTTTTAAAAACAGAAGCTGTAAAACTTAGAGGAAAAGGTATTTTAAGTGTTACAGGAAATATGGGTGAAGTGATGAAAGAATCATCAAAGATTTCGTACTCTGTTGTAAAACTTTTAATTGATAATAAAAAATTAAAAATTGAGCAAAATACAATTCCCAAAACTTCAAAAGAAACAGAAGAAAAAATAACTGTTGATTCAAGTGAGATATATAAAAGATATGATATTCATTTACATATTCCAGAAGGAGCAACCCCAAAAGATGGTCCAAGTGCAGGAATAACTATGGCAACTACTATTGCTTCAATTTTAAGTAATAAAGAAGTTCGTTCTGATCTTGCAATGACAGGGGAATTAACCCTAACAGGAAAAGTATTACCTATTGGAGGATTAAAAGAAAAACTTATTGCAGCACATAGAGCAAAAATGAAACTAGCTTTAATTCCAAGAAAAAATTTCCAAAGAGATTTAGATGAAATACCTGAAGAAGTAAAAGAGAATATGGAAATAAAAGCTGTTGATACAATAGAAGATGTTTTAAAAGAAGCATTAATCTAAAAAATAAAAATGAAAGTAAAAAAAACTCGTCCTAGTGATGGTGTTATAATAAATAATATTTTTACTTTTGCAACAATTGTTATGATTTCCATAACAATTGTTCTTTATACAACTTTTATAGTTGAAAAAAAAACAAAACTCCTTCCTAAACTTGATTGTGAAAAAGACATTTCTACTTTTGTTAGAGTGAATGATAAGACCATACTAAAAAAATCTATTAAAGCTTTAAATAATGGTTATTATAAAATTGAAGGTTCTATTTTAAAAGCACAAAAGAACTCAAAAATAACTAAAATTATCACAATAGAAGAGATAAATAAAATATTTAAAGACTATATTAAAACACCCCCTAAAAAAAATTTAGAAAAGTTTTTAAAAATCAAATATGAAATTATAGAAAATGATTTAGATTCAACAGCTAAGCTAAATGCAGGGTCAATTATGACATCATTTAGAATTAATTCTAAAGAAATATTTTTTATAAAAACAGATATTAAGTTTTTATATAATAATGCAATAAAAGAAAATATTCAATGTGCAATAAAGGTATATGACAACTATGTTAAGAACTACTAATTCAAATTTTACACTAACAAATATTACAATAGCAATTACAGTACTTATGTATTTTATTCAAATCAATGTAAACTATGGAGGTTTATATTTTGGTTTAAATATGTATTTTCTAGAAGGTGGTTTTTATTGGCAACCTTTAACAACTATGTTTGCCCATGGAGGCTTAGGACACTTAGCTATGAATATGTTTGTTCTTTACCAATTTGGTAATGCAATTGAACTTCATAAAGGTAAACAAGAGTTTATACTAGCTTATTTCGTTGCTGGTTTATTAACTTCTATTTTTAGCTTTTTATACATTTACTATTTAGATAATTATGTGAATTTACTAGGAGCTTCAGGAGCAATTTGTGCACTTATGGGATATATTGCATATATAGATAAATTTCAAAGAAAAGCTATAATTACTTGGGTTTTAATTATCTCTGTTGCTCCTATAATTATAGGACTTCCTATTGCTTGGTATGCACACTTTATAGGTTTAGCTATTGGATTTCTAATTGGAATGATTAGAAAATAAATTTTCTAATTATTCATAAAATAACTTACTATAGACATAACAACTAAAACAAAAACCATTCCCCAAACTATCTCTTTAATCTTTACTGTAGGGTTTAAAGTTCCACAGTAAGGGCATTGGCGTTTTTTCACTTCTATTTCTCGTTTGCAGTGTCTACATGGTTCTAGTTTTATTTTTTATCCTTTTATAATAACTCTAATACTTTTTCTTTTAGAATTTTAAACTTTTCTTTCTTTTGATTACTTGAAAGTTCTTCTTTTTCTATTTCTTCAAGAAGTTCGCAAATTTGCGTTAAACACAAATTTAAACAAGAATTTTTTATATAATGAGCTTTCTTTATAATTTCTTCTTCATCTCCAACTTCTATTGTTTTTTCAAACTCATCAAGTTCTTTAGAAATATCAGCTTTAAATTTATCTATAACTTTTTGTGCAATAGTTTGACTTAAACCCAAGTTTGTAGAAACTAAATTTAAATCTATCTTATTAAAAGTATTTTTACTTCTTTCAATATTTTCTAAATTTACTTTTTTTGAAAAAGATTTAGATAAATATTTTTTCAAAACTTCAATTAATTTATCATTTTCTATTGGTTTTGCCAAATAATCATTCATTCCTGCTTCTAAGTACTTTTCCTTATCTCCTTTTATTGTATTTGCTGTTAAAGCTATAATAGGAATATTTTTTATTTTATTTTTTAATTCATACTCTCTAATAAGTTCTAAGGCTTTTAATCCATCCATAATAGGCATATTAATATCTAAAAAAACTATATCATAATCATTTTGTATATATAAATCATAAGCTTTTTGTCCATCATCAACAATATCAATACTTAAGCCTAAATCTTTTAATAATAACTCTATTAATAACTGATTATTTGCATTATCTTCTGCTACTAATACTTTTCCTCTAAAAGTATTGTCTTTTTTTATTTCTGCATTAATTCTTTGATTTTCTATTTTACAAGCTTGTGCAATAATATTAAAAACCTTTGAACCATAAATGGGGGTATCAAGATAAAAATCAATTAAAGAATTAATTTTACTTGTTTTCTCAAGGTTTTCACTATTTCCTACAAAAACAATGGGTACATCAAACTTACTTACCAGTTTTTCTAATTTTTCTGATAAATTAATATCTTCAAAACAAAAAATCAGATTAATAGTTCCTTGAATAGTTTTTTCATCAAAAATTTCTCCATACTCTTTTAGTATATTAAGTAAACTTTCTTTGATAGACTCTTTATTATCTATACTATTACATACTAAAAATTTATATTGTTTATTTTTTTCTTTTGCTTTTTCATAAGGAAAACTTACATCAAAAAAGAAACTACTTCCTTTGTTTTCTTCACTTAAAAGATTTATTTTTGAGCCCATTAATTCAATAATTTTAAGACTTATAGACAATCCTAATCCCGTACCACCAAATTGTCTCGAGATACTGCCATCAGCCTGAGAAAAAGGTTTAAAAATTCTTTTTTGATTTTCTAGGGATATTCCTATACCTTCATCTTTAACTAAAAACTTTAAAGTAGCTTCTTTTTCATCTTGTTTTAAAAGTTCAACCTCAAAGAAAACTTTTTTATTTTCAGGAGTGAATTTTATTGCATTACTTACAATATTTGATAATACTTGTTTAAGTCTAGTTTCATCAGTATAAATATACCTAGGGATATCTCCTATAAGTTTATAAATAAATCTAATATTCTTTTGTTTTGTATTTATAGAGTATAATTCAACTACTTGTTCTAAAAGTTTTTTTAAATCAACTTTCCCTTTACTAAGTTCAAACTTTCCACTTTCTACTTTTGAAATATCTAAAATATCGTTTATAATATTTAATAAAGATTTTGCACTTTTATTTATAACTGATGCTTGTTCTTTTTCTTTAATAGATAATTTAGCTTTAGAAAGAATCTCTGAGAAACCTATTATTGCATTTAAAGGTGTTCTTATTTCATGACTCATATTAGCTAAAAATTGAGATTTTATTTTATTTGCTTTTGAAGCTTCTTTTGCTGCATTCTCAGCTTTTAAAGAGATTGCTTTTAACTCACCACTTTTTTTCAAAATAAGCTTTATTACAATATAACTTAAAATACTAACTAAAAACATAACTAAAAAAGTAACTACAAACTCTAAATTAGAATAATACTTTTTCTCTTTTAAAATATTTTTTTCTAATTTATCTAGATTTATTTTACTTTCATATAATAAACGACTTGCATTTTCTTTCATTCTAATAAAAAGTGCAGGTATTTGCTTAAAAAACATTTGTATTTCAAACTTTGCATCTTCTTTATCTTCTTTATTATTAGAAGTTTCCATTATATTTTTCATTACTATAATTTTTTTCATTTTTGCAAGTTGACTTTCTATAAACTTTAATTTAGGTTTTAAATCTATAGATTCAAAAGTATATTTTGTATCTCTTGAGGGAGAGAAAGTTATTTGCTCTACAGTTTCACTAATTCCTACTAAATTTAATTTAATATAATTATCTAAAGTTCCTCCCTTTTCTAAAATATTAATAGCATTTCTTATATCATTTAACTCTTCAATAACTTCATCTTGCAAAGGTGTTAATGCTTTTGTATTAGAAACTATTGCCATTTGATAATAGTTTCTTTCAACGGAGTTTATCTCTTTTAGAATATATTCTCCTATTTTATACCTTGCCTGCTCATTTTTCACTTCATTATCCAAATCATCAATGATTTTTGCAAAGAAAATATGTACTACAACTAAAGAACTATAACCTATTAAGAAAACAGCAAGTAAGGCTATTAAACTTTTTAAAACACTATTTTTCATTAGAAACTTACTTTATCAAACTCTTTTAAGTCTTTATCATTTAAAAAGCCATATTTATAAAAAACTTTTCTTCCTTCTTCTGAAGAAGCAAAATTTAAAAACTTTCTACTTAAATCTTTATTTTTAGAAGTAGCCAATAGATTGAAAACCAACTTTGATTTATTAGAGTATTTATCATCTAATTCCAAAGCTTGTACAAAATCTTTATTTTCATTCCAAAAAGTTGTGGCATACCAATTTAAAACTAAATCTGCTTTATTCTCAATAATTACTTTTGTAAGATTCCTTGAATCAGGGGCAAGAAAAGAAGTGTTTAGCATTGCCTTTTTATAAAGATTATTAGCTCTTAAAACTTTCTTAGAGGCATTTCCTATACTTCCACTATGCTCATTTCCAAGTACTACTCTTAGCTTTTCATTAGTAAGTTCCAATAAAGAAGCTTTTATATTTTTAGGATTTCCTTTTTTTACAACAAGTGCAAGTTTATTAAAACCTACAAACTTTCCATCTAATAACAAGCCATCAATTAGATTTCTATATCTATATATTACTGAACCAGGAAGATATATATCTCCTATTTTACTCATTTTTATACTTTCATATAAGTCTTGACTGCCACCTTGCAAAATTTTAATTTTACAATTATACTGCTTTTCAAATTTATGGGCTAATTCTTCTACTGGTTTAATCATTGTTATTCCAATATAAAAAAGTAATTCTTCTTTTTCTTTTGCATTTACAGAACTATAAAAAGATAATAACAATAAAATAATAATGATTCTTCTTAATAAAAACATCACATACCCCCTATTTAGTAGTATATATAGTTAACTTATACAAATTGTCATTTAAGTCATAAAAGTATAAAATATTATAACTAAGAATTATTAAAAAAAGGTTTCTAAATGGATTTTAAAGACTTGCACATTGTATCTGTTGATGATAATAAAAACAATCTCTTTCTTGTAGAAGCAATTTGTAATGAAATAGGTTTAAATGTAACAAGTTTTTCTGACTCACTAGAAGCTTTAATGTATGTAATGAGAAATTCTATTGATTTATTAATAATTGACTATATGATGCCTAATTTAAATGGTCTTGAATTTATAAAAGAGTTTAGAATAAATAATGATAAAACTCCAATTGTGATGATTACTGCAACAGGAGATGATGATAATATTCATAAAGAAGCTTTTGAAGCAGGAGTAAATGATTTTTTAAGTAAACCTGTAAACTCTGTTTTATTTCAAGCAAGAGTTACTACATTATTAACAAATTACCAAAATAGACTTCTTATAGAAGATAAAGCCAAGCTTTTAGAAGAAGAAGTAAAAAAAGCAACACAAGATTTAAGACAAAGAGAACAAGAAACTTTATATATTTTAGGTAAAACAGCAGAGTATAAAGACCCAGAAACAGCTTCACACGTTTTAAGAGTTGCACATTATTCAAAACTTATTGCACAGCAATATGGACTTGATGAAGAAGAACAAGAGATAATTTTTTATGCTGCACCTTTCCATGATTTAGGTAAAGTAGGAATTGAAGATAATATATTATTAAAACCAGGAAAACTTACAGAAGAAGAGTTTCAAAAAATGAAAACTCATGCAGTTATAGGTTATGATATTTTAAAAGAATCAAAAAGTAAATTCTTACAAGCAGGTGCAACAATTGCAATAACACATCATGAAAGGTATGATGGTTCAGGATATCCAAAAGGATTAAAAAAAGAAGAGATTCATCTTTATGGAAGAATAGTTGCTGTTGTTGATGTTTTTGATGCACTAACTTCAACAAGGCCATATAAAGAAGCTTGGTCTTTTGAAAAAGCTTTAGAATTATTAAAAGAAGAAAAAGGCAAACATTTTGATCCCAAGATTGTAGATATTTTTACAGAGAATATTCATGAAATAAAAGAGATATACCATTCTTTTCAAGAAGAAAAATAAATGAAAAAACTTTTTAAACCTTTTTTTAATCCTTACATAGGGCCTATTTTAGTAATTGCTATTATTCTTTTTTATATTCTATTTTTTCTTTTACCAAAACTTTCTGAAGAGAATAAAAAAGATGAAATGGTTCAAAGAGCTGTTGAACTAATAGATAATTTAAAAAAAGTAAGAAGTTATTATACTTCTCATGTCATTAATAAAATTAAAAACTATGAAGAAATAAAAATAAACTATGATTATGCAGATAAAAAAGACACTATACCTTTACCTGCAACCTTACTTCATGATTTAAGTAAACTAGTTACTAAAAAAGAAATGAATATAAGAATATACAGTAACTACCCATTTCCAAATAGACAAGATAGAGTTTTAGACAAATATGAAAAGGAATCTTTAACTTTTTTAATAAATAATCCTATAGAGATTTATAAAAAAACTGCTGTTGAGAATAATAAAAAAGTCTTCAAAGTTGCAGTAACTGATATCTTTTATGATAAATCTTGCGTAACCTGCCATAATACAAGAATTGATACACCAAAAGATACTTGGAAGTTAGGTGATGTTAGAGGTGTAATACAAATTACAATGCCCTTTAAAAATGATTTTTTATTATCAAGTTCTCAACAATTATTTATAATCACACTTTTAGTTATTCTAATATTAATTTTAACTATTCACTATACTATAATATCTATCAAAAGAAAAAAAGAACACGATAATACTCAAAAAGAGTTAGAGTATAAAGTAGAAGAGAGAACCCTATCTTTAGAAAATACAGTAAAACTTTTAAATCAATATAAAAAAGCTGTTGATTTTAGTGCAATTGTTTCAAAAACAGATAAATATGGCTTTATAACCTATGTAAATGAAGAATTTATAAAAATTTCAAAATATTCAGAAAAAGAATTAATTGGTAAAAAACATAATATTATCAGACATGAAGATATGCCAAATAAATTATTTGAAGATTTATGGAAGACTATTTTAGCTAAAAAAATCTGGAAAGGGCAAATAAAAAATAAAGCAAAAGATGGAAGTTCTTATTATGTTTTAACAACTATTGTCCCTATATTAAATGTGGAAGATGAAATAGAAGAATTTCTAGCCATAAGATTAGATGTTTCAAGTATAGTAGAAGCCCAACTACAAGCGCAAAGGGCAGATGAAGCGAAATCAATATTTTTAGCAAATATGAGTCATGAGATAAGAACACCATTAAATGCAATAATAGGATTTTCAGAATTACTAAGTAAAAATAAAGAGCTAACAAAAGAGAATA
>NZ_NXIE01000008.1 GCF_004116625.1 Halarcobacter mediterraneus | reverse complement strand
ACTGCTAATGCAGTAAAAGGTGATAAAGAAAAATTCTTAAGTTTAGGTATGGATGGTTACTTAAGTAAACCTATTAACACTTCTGATCTTTATAAGCTTTTTGATCTTTTCTTAATTAAAAATGAAACAACCTAAAAAATAATATAAAAGTAACTTTATTATCTTATATTTATCAATAATGATTATCATATCTAGAAAGCCCTATTTTAGGGCTTTCTTATAAGTTTAATAAAAGAATAAATTGCTAAAATTTACGTCTTATTATATTAAGGAGAACAAATGAAAAAAATTGTTTTAGGAACAATGATTGTTGCTGGTTCATTAATGGCAGCTAATTGGGCACCATGTGCAGCATGTCACGGTGCAAAAGCTGAAAAAAAAGCTTTAGGTAAATCTCATGTAATTGCTGGTTGGCCAGTTGAAAAAACTGTTGCTGCATTAAAAGGATATAAAGATGGTTCTTATGGTGGAGCAATGAAAGGTGTTATGAAAGGTCAAACAGCGAGACTTTCAGACGCTGACATTCAAGATTTAGCTAAACAAATCGCAGCATTTTAATCTAAATTTATAAAAAGTGAACTATTTTTTTGATGGTTCACTTTTTTTATTTTCTTTTGCTTTTTTTACCTTCTCTTCTTTTTTAACCGCATCATTTAAATCTTCAGTGCTATCAAAAAGCAAGCCACCCATCATTTTTTTACTATCATCAAACTGACCACTTTTTGCACCCCAAATAAAAAAAGCTAATATTATAAAAGATACAACTACCCCTACTATTAACATCATTAACAAAATATCATTCATCATTTTTCTTATCCTATTTATCTTTTTGTTTAATTCGCATTGAGTTTGCTACTACAAGTAAAGAACTTAAACTCATAGATAAAGCAGCAACTAAAGGAATAACATAACCTAACATTGCCAATGGTATTGTTATTGCATTATAAACCAAAGATAATAATAAATTTTGCTTTATAAATTTATATGTTCTTCTTGAAATAGAAAATGCTTTTTGTAAACTTTCTAAAGAGTTATTTAATAATACAATATCTGAAACAGAAATAGTAATATCTGAAGAATTTCCCATTGCTATTGCCACATCAGACTTAGCTAAAGCTATTGAATCATTTATACCATCACCTGCCATAATTACAGTTTTTCCTTCTTTTTTTAAATTCTCAATATATTTAGCTTTTTCAATTGGATTTATTCCTGCAACAAACTCTTTTATACCAACCTTTGAAGCAACTCTTGAAGCAACTTTTTTATTATCCCCTGTAAGCATTATAACTTTAATTGCATTCTTATTTGCATCAGATATTAACTCTTTTGCATTTTCTTTTATTTCATCAATTAATTCAAAAGTTGCAATTACTCTTTTATTTATTGCAAATAAGTATACAGTATTTGAAGAATCAAATTTATAGTTTATTCCATTTTCTTTTAATAAATCAATATTACCACCTAATAGTTGAAAGACTTTTCCTTCAACATTTTTATAATTAGCTTTTATTCCTTTAGCTTCAATATTTTTTATTGATGATAAATCTTTTGATATTAAATCATATTCTTTTTGTAAATATTTTTTTACCGATTTAGAAACTGGGTGGTTTGAAGTATCAATTAAAGAGTATAATAAATTCAATTTATGGATATTATCATCTAAAATTCTTGCTTTTACTACTTTTAATTCCCCTTTAGTAATAGTTCCTGTTTTATCTAAAACTAAAGTATCGGCTTTTGCCATTGATTCAATATATTTTGCTTCTTTAAAAAGTAAACCATTTTTAGCAAGTTCAGAAATACCAATTAAACTAGCAATAGGAGTTGCTAAAGCCAAAGCACATGGACAAGCAATTACAATAACCGAAATTGCAACAATAAAAGACTTTTCAAAGTGATTAGTTCCATCATAATCAAAACCTAAATCAAGACCAAAGAAATACCAAACTATAAAAGTAAGTAAAGATAAAGAAAGAATTGTAATACTAAAACTTTTTGAGATTTCATTAGCTTTGTACTCTATTTTAGGTTTAGAACGTAAAGAATCCTCCAAAAGTGTTACTATAGAGTTAAGTGTAGAATCTTTATAGGTTTTAGTTACCTCATACCTAATAACACTATCACTATTTATTGTTCCACTAAAAACTTTTTGTCCTTGTTTCTTATAAACAGGTATTGATTCTCCTGTTAAACTAGATTCATCAAAGCTTCCTTCACCATTGGTAATAATACCATCAATACAAACTTTTTCCCCTGCCCTTAACTCAATTATATGTCCTACTTTAATACTATTTAAAGGTAAAGATTTTTTAATCCCATTTTCAATAATTGTTGCTTCTAGAGGTAATGTTCCTTTTATCTTATCTAAGGTGTCAACTGCACTTTTTTTACCAATTACCTCTAAATACTTACCAACTAAAACAAAGGTTATAATCATTGCAGCGGAATCAAAATAACTCTCACCTTTTGCTCCAAAAAGAATAAATAATGAATATATATAAGTAAAAACAACTCCTGAACTTACTAAAAAGTCCATATTTAATATACGATTTCGTAAACCGTAATAAGCACCTCTAAAAAATATCCAACCAGAATAAAAAACTACAGGAGTAGCAAAAATAAACTCACCAAGATGTACATAAGACTTTATTTCATCATCCATTCCAGTGAAAAAGCCTGTATACTTTGCAACTCCCAACATCATAATATTCACACTTGCAAAAACTGCAACCATCATACGAATAAAATAATCTCTTTTTGCTTTTGCTGCTTCTTTATCTGCACTACTTGAATCATAAGCATAAGCATTGTAACCAATACTTCTAATTCTTTTTATGATTTCTGATAGTTTAATTACATCTTCATCCCAAATAATTTTTGCTTTATTATTTGTAAAATTTATATCTGCACTAACTATTCCTTCTGTGTCATAAAGGATTCGTTCATTTAACCAAACACAAGCAGCACAATGAATACCTTCAATAATTAAATCAATTTGTTTAAAGCCATCATCTGTAGTAGAAATAAACATTTCTTCAAAACTTTTGCTATCAAATCTATCTACATCATCATCTATTTCAAGAGGGGGAGAAATTGTCTTATTTCCAAGCTTATCATAAAAAGAATCTAAACCATCATCTTTTAAAAGGTGATAAACACCTTGACAGCCCTTACAGCAAAAATTCAAGTCATTTTCTTTTATCATCACACTTTCATCAAACTCTAAATGACAGTGGTCACATTTTACTTTTGACACTAATTTTCCTAAAGTAGTTTTTATTATTTAGTTACAAATAAATATAATATTCATTTAAATAATTGTATACTATTATATCGTAATATTTATGGAGTAAGTCTTAATGATATCAAATGTCTCAATATTAAAAAATATAACAATTCTCTATGCTGAGGATGAAGCTGCTTTAAGAGAAATCACCCTTAATATTCTAAAAGGCTTTACTAAAAAACAACTAGTTGCAGAAAATGGAGCCGAAGGTTTAGAACTATTTAAAAAAAATGAATCAGAAATTGATATAATAATTACTGATGTAAATATGCCTATTATGAATGGGCTGGAAATGATTCGTGAAATAAAAAAAATAAATCCAAATATTCCAATCATTGTTGCTACTGCTTTTTCAAATACTGAATATTTATTAGAAGCTATTGACATAGGTGTAGATAAATATGTCTTAAAACCTATTGATATGAAAAAACTTTTGCAATTAATGAGTCAATCTTTACTTTACCATGAACTTAAAGACTTATATGTTGATAATTTAACTCATCTACCAAATAGAAATAGACTTAAAAAAGATTTAGAAGACAATAATCAAGGTCTAATGGCAATGATTAATATTGATAAATTTTCGACAATTAATGATCTTTTTGGAGAAAGTAATGGAGATAAAGTTCTTTTAGAGTTTTCTGATGCTTTAAGAAAATACTTTTCTAATGATGACTTTAAACTCTATAGAATAGAAGCAGATAAGTTTCTAATTATTGCCAATGATTATGAAAAAGATGTTCAAGAATTTTATGACTTATGTAAAAAATTTGAGATTTATATAGAACAAATGCCTGTTTATATTGATGAACATGAAATTGATTTAAATATTACAATAGGAATTGCAAAAAGTGCTAATGCTAATGCTTATAAATATGTTCAAAGAGTAATTTCTTATGCCAGAAAGAAGTTTGAACCAATTTTAATCTATGATGATTCTTTCAATATTCAAGAATCATTTGAAGAAAATATAAAATGGATTAAAAAGATTAAAACAGGTGTAAAAAATGACAACTTTAAAGGTTATTTCCAACCAATTGTAAATACGCAAACAAAAGAAGTCTATAAGTATGAAGCCCTTATTAGATATATAGAAGAAGATGGAACAGTTGTTAGTCCTTTTAAATTTTTAGATATAGCCAAAAAAGCCAAACTTTATCCCAATATTATAAAAATAATGATTAATGAAGCTTTCAATTTAATTACTAAAAAGAATAAAAGAGTTGCTGTTAATATCTCTTTTGAAGATATTGCTAGTGAAAATACAATGTCTTATATTTATTCTACAATTGAAAAACATAAAGAGTTTGCAAATTTACTTGAATTTGAAATCCTAGAATCAGAAGAAATATCTGATTTTTCCGAAGTATTTAAATTTATTGAAAGAGTTGGTAACTATGGCTGTAAAGTAGGAGTGGATGATTTTGGAGCTGGGTATTCAAACTTTAATATGTTGGTTAATTTAAATATCTCTTTTGTAAAAATAGATGGTTCTTTAATTAAAAATATTGACTCTTCAAAAAATCAAAAAATTATTGTAAGAACTATTGATGAATTTGCTAAAAAATTTGGTTTTTCTACTGTTGCAGAATTTGTATCAAGTGAAGAAATATATAATCAAATAAAAGAAATTGGTGTTGACTACTGCCAAGGTTATTACTTCAATGCACCTTTAAGTTATGATGAAATTGATTAAAAAGAAAGGTTAGTCTTCTAACCACTCTTTAATTAATTTTTCTTTTTCAAAAAGCGTAGCTTTTATTCTAGCAATATTTGCAATTGAAAGTAATTGCATACTTGCTTCTTCTAAATTATCATTTTCTATAAAATAATCATACTTTTGAAAAGACTTAATTTCATATTTAGCATTTTCAATTCTTTTTTCAATTACATCTTTTGTATCTGTATTTCTATTGTTTAATCTGTTTTCTAATTCATTTAAAGTAGGAGTTGTAATAAATACTGAAGTTACAACTTTATCTAACTTTTTTCTTACTATTTCATGTCCCTGAACATCAATATCAAAGATAACAAGTTTTCCTTCAGCTAAAGCTTTTTTTATAGGTTTTAAAGAAGTTCCATAATAATTTCCATGAACTTCAGCCCATTCTAAAAACTGTCCATTTTTAATATCTTCTTCAAATTCACTTCTTGATACAAAAAAGTAATCAACTCCATGCTGTTCACCAGCTCTAGGTTCTCTTGTTGTTGTTGATATTGAAAAGGTATAATCATTTATATATTCATAAACTTTTTTTAGTAATGTTGATTTTCCACAACCACTTGGTCCTGATAATATTAAAATAGCACCTTTTTTTTCCATTAATTATTAACCTTCAAGCTTAATCTTACATCTATTTCTTCCCCATTAGATAATCTATCAATAACATTTTGATTAAATTTCTGTAAAAAGGGTTTTAATTCTTCTATATTATAGTTATTTAGTAATACTTTTATAGGTTCATCACTATTTTCATTGAAGTCAAATTCATAATCACTAACTTCATTTAATGCATCATCTATAATTTCATTTATATCTTTCCAATCATTTTCAGTGACAGTAACTTCATTTTCAATATTTTCATCATGTAAAATATCACTTATTTTATGAAGTTCATTATTATCTAATACCCCACCAATGTTCAAAGAAGCAACACTTACAATAGATTCATCATTATCTTCTTCAATATCATAAGCTACATCATCAGCAAGTGATTCGACATAGTTTGAAATAACTTCTTCTTCATTAAAACTATTTCTTACATCTTCTTTAGTGGTATTATCTTCTTTTATATATTCAATTTGCTCTTTTAGCAATACTTCTAAATCTGTAGGTAAAAATGGTCTATTTATAATAAAATCTCTAGATTTCTCAAAAGGTAGTTCTTCACTAGTTATTGCAGCTAATTTTTTAGTATGCTTTTTTAAATTATTAAAATCATCATTAACAAACTCTTCATCAACAATAATAATATCAACAAATTCTTCTGAAAAAGAGGTATTGTTTTTTAGATTTAAATTTAAATCTAATTTTTTACATACTAAAGTAAAAATCTTTTCTATTATAGGAGTTTTTGTAATTAATACTATATCCATTCTTTATTTTAACTCCTTTAATTGTAAATTTTCCAATTTATAAGTGTGATTACACTGTTTAGCTAAATCTTCTTCATGGGTAACTAATACAAGTGCAGCATTATTATTATGTATATAATCAAATAAAGTATCCATAACAATTTTTGCTGTATCTTTATCTAAATTCCCAGTTGGTTCATCTGCAAATATAATTTTAGGTTTTTTAGTTAAAACCCTAGCAATAGATAATCTTTGCTGTTGACCTCCACTTAACTCTCCAACACTTTGATTTAATACAAAATCTATATTAAGTTTTATTAAAAGATCTTTATCTATATTTTCTCCACTTAATAAAGTAGCAATATTTAAATTATCACTTGCAGAAAAACCACGAAACAAATAATGTGCTTGAAATATTATACCAAAATCTTCTCTTCTTATATTTAAAAGATCTTTTTTCTTTAAAGTATATAAATTTTTACTATTATAAAGAATTTCTCCAGATTTTGGATTTAGTAAGGAAGATAAGATATTTAAAAAAGTAGATTTCCCACTACCACTCATACCTATGATTGAAATTGACTCTTTTGATTTTATTTCTAGATTAATGTTTTCAAAAAGTTTATAGTCAAAACTATGAGAGATATTTTTAGCTTCTAGCAAAATATTAGATTTATCATTAGTAATGAGTGATTGTTCTTCTAGGGATTCACTCATTACTATGACTTCATTTTTATGTAGGATTTCTTTTAATTACCCATTTGAGCAGCTACTTCAGCAGCGAAATCTTCTTCTTTTTTCTCAATACCTTCACCAAGCTCGAATCTTACATACTCAACAATTTCAATTGATGCATCAACAGCTTTAATAGCTTCTTCAACAGTCATTGAATCATCCATAACGTAAGTTTGAGATAATAATGCATGTGTTTTATCTAAAGCAGAGTTATCTTCAATCCATCTGTTAATTTTACCAGCAACGATGTTGTCAATAATTTTTTCAGGTTTTCCTTGAGCAATTAACTCTTCTTTCATTTCACTTTTCGCAGCTTCAACTGCTTCATCAGTTAATTGTTGTTTAGAAACAAACTGAGGAATGTTTTTAAGAGGTTTTCCAAGTCTTACTAACTCTTCATTTTCTTTTTCAATATCAGCAATAATTGCTTTATTTTCTGATTCAATAAACTCAGCTGATAAATCTTCATACGAAATAACAGTTGGTTTCATTGAAGCTGCGTGCATAGCAACTTTTTTTAATAAATCAACAGTTTTTTCTTTTGCTGCATCATCACATTTAGCAGCTAAAACAACACCCACTTTTCCTAAGTGAACATAACCATTAACTACTGGACCTTCAACATTAACAACTTTTCTAGCAACTAAGTTTTCACCAATTACAGCGATTTTTTCATTTAAGAAAGTTGTAAACTCTTGTCCATCAATTGATGAAGAAGCTAATGCTTCTGCATCATTTAAGTTATTAACTTGAGCGTGAGTTGTAATTTGACTTGTTAACTCTAAAAATTGTGCATTTTTAGCAACAAAGTCAGTTTGTGAGTTAACTTCTGTCATAGTAGCTTTAGTATTATCATCATTAACTAAAATAGTAATAATACCTTCTGCAGCTACATTACCTGATTTTTTAGCAGCCTTTGCAAGACCTTGTTCTCTTAACCAAGTTTGTGCTTCTTCAATATTTCCATCACACTCATTTAATGCTTTTTTACAATCAAGCATTCCTGCACCAGATTTCTCTCTTAACTCTTTAATCAGTTTTGGAGTCGCTCCTGCCATTTTTATGCTTCCTCTGTTTTTTCTTCAGTTTCAACTGCTTCAGCTTCACCCTCAGCTACAGCTTCTGCAACAACTTCTTTAGCTTCATCTTCAGATACTGGTGCTTCTTCAACTTCTGTACCTTCTTCTTCAGCTAATGCAGCTTTTCCTTCATTCATAGCTTCAGCCATTTCATTACAAAATAGTTGAATTGATCTAATTGCATCATCATTTCCAGGGATTGGATAATCAACAACATCTGGATCGCAGTTAGTATCTAATGGTGCTACTACTTTGATTCCTAATCTTCTTGCTTCTTTAATAGCAATTTTTTCTTTTACTGCATCTAATACAAACATTAAATCAGGAAGTTTATTCATTTCTTTAATACCACCAAGGTATAATTCTAACTTCTCTTCTTTTCTTGTAAGCATTAAAGCTTCTTTTTTAGTTAAAAGATCTAATTGACCTTCTTCTCTCATTTTTTTAATAACTTCTAATTTTCTAATTGATTTTTTAATTGTTCCGTAGTTAGTTAACATTCCACCTAACCATCTGTGGTTTACATAAGGCATTCCACATTTGATAGCCGCATCTTTAACAGCTTGACTAGCTTGTTTTTTAGTACCAACAAAAATCATTGTTTGACCTTCTGCTGCTGCATCTCTAACTACATTGTATGTATATCTGAAATATCTTAATGTTTTTTGTAAGTCAATAATATAAATATTTTTTCTAACACCAAAAATGTATTTTTTCATCTTTGGATTCCATCTTCTTGTTTGGTGTCCGAAGTGTACACCACATTCTAATAGGTCTTTCATTGTAACCATGTTTTTTCCTTGTTTTAATTTTTTAGGGTTTAGCCTCTGTGTCCCTTAATGGCAAGTTTGCAACTTGTCACAACCCATACCAGGATTGACACATGTGACTTTCTATTTAAAATAGAATCGTGATTTTAGCTAAAAATACTTTAATTAAGCTTTAATTAATATTTCATTTTTCTTTCGACTTTAAACTGACTTTATTTTTATTTTAGAATTTGTAAGAAAGTTTAACTTTGAAGTTTCTTCCTACTTCATAAGAACCACTATCAGTATCTCCCCAATATGCACCAAATGAAGTATGTCTTTGATATTTTTTATCAAAAAGATTGTCTATTCCAAAAAGAATTTTTGCACCTGATAAACTTACAGGAGAATATGTAGTTGAAATATTATGAACTGCATAACCTGCTCTATTTGCTTCTTCTGTTTGCCAAGAATTTTGTATTTTATTACTAGGGACAAATTCAGCATTATAGTTAAAGTAAAGTCTATCATTTAGTTGATAATCTATATCTGTTTTAAAGATATGAATATTTGAAGTAAAGTGATCATATGTATCTCCTGATGATAAATCTTTTACTTCACCATCTGTATAAGTATGACTTAAACTAAATGATAATTCATCTTTCTGATATCTAAATACAGACTCAACTCCCCAAATATCCATATCACTTTGGTTATTTAAAGTTAGGTTTTTAGTTGGATGCATATAGTTGTCTACATTGTATTTATATGCTGTAAATCCAAATATTGCATTATCTGCATTTAACATATCTAATAAGCTATAATCAAAATCTATTTCATAGTTATGACCTGTTTGTGCTTCTGGTGTAGTTGCATTTGAAGTAACTCCATATACAAGCATCATTGTCTCACCTAAAGGAGGGTCAAATTTTGAAATAAACTTTCAAGAGAAAAATAAAAATATTACTTGAAATAATTGTATCTTCTCCTTAAGTTAATAGAAAATATCTTTTGATAAAATACGAAGAACTTAATCTAAATAAGCAAAGAATAAATAAATGACAAATAATAAAATAATAGAAGAAATTAAAGCAGAGATTTCAAAAATAATTGTTGGTCAAGAAGATATGGTCAATTCAATTTTAATAGGGCTATTAACAAATGGTCATATTCTTCTAGAAGGTGTACCAGGACTTGCAAAAACCACAACTGTAAAAACAGTTGCAGATGTAATTGATTTAAAATTTAAAAGGGTGCAATTTACTCCCGATTTACTTCCTAGTGATATCATTGGTGCACAAATTTATGATATGAAAACAAGTGAATTTAAAATAAAAAAAGGTCCTATATTTACTAATCTTTTACTTGCAGATGAAATAAACAGAGCTCCTGCAAAAGTTCAATCAGCTTTACTTGAAGTTATGCAAGAAAGACAAGTAACTATTGCAGAAGATAGCTTTAAAGTTGATTCTCCTTTTTTAGTACTTGCAACACAAAATCCTATAGAACAAGAAGGTGCTTATACACTTCCTGAAGCCCAACTTGATAGATTTATGTTTAAAATAGTAGTTGGATATAACACAAAAGAAGAAGAGTTTCAAATAGCAAAAAAAGTTACTTCAAGTAAAAAAGAAGATGTTAATAAAGTGATAAATAAACAAAGCTTAGAAGACTTAAGAAAAGAAGTTGAGAGTATTCATATTGATGAAGAATTGCAAAGATATATTGTAGATATAATTTGTGCTACAAGAGAACCAAAAGAGTATGGCTTAGAAGAGATTGCAGACTATATTCAATTTGGAGCAAGCCCAAGAGCTACGATTGATATGTTTAAAGCAGTAAAAGCTATGGCCTTTATTAGAGGAAATGATTATGTAAGTCCACTTGATATTGCTTTAATAATAAAAAATGTATTAAGACATAGAATTATTCTATCTTATGAAGCAGAAGCAATGCAAAAGACAACAGATGAAATAATTCAAAAAATCATGGAAGTAATTCAAGTACCTTAATGAATATTAATTTAAAAAAAATATTAATAAAAACCAAAAGAGGTGTTTTCTCTGAAAATATTGGTAATAATTCTTCTTTATTAAAAGGAGAAGGTTATGATTTTTTAGAGTTAAAAGAGTATGAATATCCAGATGACGTGAAAAATATCGATTGGGTAATAAGTGCAAAACTAAAAAAACCTTATGTAAAAGTATTTCATGCTCAAAGGGAACTAAATATAGCAATAATACCTATTTTAAATGGTTCAGTATATTTTGGAACAAAAAAATTCAAGCAAGAGTTAATCACTGAAATCTGCGCTATACTAGGCTTCTCTTGTATAAAACAAGGTGATCCTTTTATTTCTTTTATAGCAAATGAATCTTTGCAATTATGCACAAAAAAATCAAAAAGAGATTTTTCTATTCATAAAATGAGTGAAGAAATTTATAACTATAAAGTATTAAATAAAAAAGTACTTTATCCAAAGATAATTGATGAAATGTTTTTAAAAATCAAAAAAAAATCAACCCTATTTTTAGTAGGAGATTTTTTTGAAATTAAAAATTTAGATTTAAGAGTATTAAATAAAAAACATGAAATTATTATTATAATAGTAAGAGATAAATTTGAAGAAGAACCAACTGTTTTAGGAAATGTAAACTTAGTTGATCCTTCTTCAAACTTAAGTTTTGAAGGGAATATAAATAATAATTTAATAAAAGAGTACAAAAAAAATGTAAAAGAGAATGACCACCTACTTTATGAGCATTTACAAAAATGTGCAATTAAATTTGTGAAAATATATACTCATGAAAATCCTTTACCTAAACTTTTAAGGTTAATGAAATAATGCAAGATTTAAAAATACATGACATAAAAGGCTTAGTTGAAATTCCAGACTTTTCTATTTGTCTTTATATGTTATTATGGATTTTAGCTTCTTTACTTTTCTTAGCATTTATTTATTTAGTATATAAATTAATAAAAAACAGAAAGAAAAACTATAGGAAAGAGTATTATAAAAATTTAAAAGAAATAGATTTTTCAAATACAAAACAAAGTGCCTATAAAATTACAAGGTACTCTAGACTTCTTGCCCAATCACTTAGAGAAAAAAAACTTATGGAAGAACTGTTAGAAGCCTTAGAAAGATATAAATATAAAAAAAATGTAGAACAATTTGATGATGAAATAAAAATCTTATATGGAAGGTTTATGGATAATATTGATGTTTAATAATCTTTTTTCAATACAGTTTGAATACCCATATTTACTATTACTAATTATTGTTTTTATTTTATGTTCAATATACTGTAAAGCAAAAACTCCAACATATTTAATTCCTCACTTAAATATATTTAATAAAAGTCAAGAAAAAATAAATATGATACATTCTCTTTTAAAATATTTAGTAATTATTTGTTCTATTTTGGCACTTGCTTCTCCATATAAAAATCTAAATACACAAATAATAAAAAATGAAGGAATAGATATTGTATTAAGTCTTGATACAAGTGGGTCTATGAAAGAGTTTGGCTTTAATCAACTTAAACCTGAAGAAACAAGATTTAAAGTAGTAAAAGATATTGTAAAAGATTTCATACCTAAAAGAGTAAATGATAATATTTCAGTTATTGTTTTTGGAACTTCAGTTATGATGGCAACACCATTGAGCTTTGATAAAAATGCCCAATTAGAAATCATTGATTATTTAGATATTGGAATAGTAGGAGATAAAACTGCTTTAATTGACTCTTTAGTTTCTGCAAGTAAAATCTTAAAAAATTCAAAGGCAAAATCAAAAGTGATGGTTATATTAAGTGATGGAGCTGATAATGCTAGTACCATTCCATTCCAAGTTGCCATAAAAATGTTAAAAAAACACTCAATAAAAGTCTATACTATAGGAATAGGAAACTCAAATAAAATAATGCTAAATAAAATTGCTCAAGAAACTTTAGGAAAAGCTTTTTTTGCAAATTCAAAACAAGAACTTAGCTCAATTTATCAAGAAATTGATAAACTTGAAAAAAGTAAAATAGACAATAATAAAATTACTTTAAAAAATTATTTATTTTTCTATCCACTATTTTTAGCTATTATACTACTCATCATTTTAATTTATTTAAAAAATAAGGAATAAGGTCAATTTTGCAAACAGATAAAACAGAAAAACTAAAAGAAGCATTAAGAGAAACATTAACACAAGAAGAGATACAAAAAAAATTAAAAAAAGAATCTCCTAGCGACAATAAAAAAACTAAATCTTCTGAAATTAAAAACCCTAAAGATATTAAAATAAAGAATACAAATGACTTAAGATTTACAAACTATTTAATCTATGCTTTATGTTTTATCATCATTGTTTTAGCTGCCTTAGTTATTTATTTGATTATGTATAATGAAAATTCAGTAAAAATTGTTTATAAAGAAACAAAACAAGAACCTGAAGTAATAGTAAAAGAAATAATAAAACCAAAAGAAATAGAGGTAATAAAACAAGAAATAGTAAAAGAAGTTGAAACAAAAATTGTTGATTTAGATAATAAAAACTTTAGAAAATATTATTATACCCAGAAAACTCGTTCTTTAAAATGCTATGATTTTAAAGCAGATAGTTCTATTATAAGTCAAGAATGTAAAAACAAAATTACAAATTTCATAAAAAAGAATACAGACTTTACTAGAGTTGAAGTAATTGCAGTTGTTGCAAATGATGATAATGTTTTATTTAATAAAATACAAAATGACATAAAAAATCAAAATGAAGCAATAAAGAAAAGAGTTCAAGAATATCTACTAAGAGGTATTTCAAGACAAAGAGTTATTGAAGTTTCTTCATTTATCAGAAAAAACTTGGATAAATATGTAGTTGTAACACCGACAAATTACTATGTTACTTCTGCTAAAACAAATAAAGGCGTTATAATTAAAGGCTTTTATACTCCTAACAATAATAAACAATGAAAAAAATCACTTATAAAGAATTTATAGAACTTGATAGAAAAATTGAACACCCTTTTTCTAGAATAGTTTTTATTGGAACAATTAATAATTCTTTTGGAAGTGGTATAGCTATAAAATATGATATAGGAAACGGTCTTGCTATTTTTGTTCGTAGTTTCATTCCAAAACAAAATCTTATTTTAACAGAAGAAAGTAATATTGCAGGAACAAGTTTTATCTTTAATCTAGGAGAAGAACTTTCTTTTATATATGAAGACAAAAAAACTTTCTCTTTAAAAAATAATAGTTTTTTAATAGGAGTATTATCTAATAAATTTTCGGCAGATGTTTTTTTAGAAAAAGATAAACAATATAATACTTTAAGTATTGGTTTAAAAGAAGAGCTTTTCTTAAAATTGAACCATCCAATAAAAAATATAAATGAATTTATGAAACAAGTCAAAGAAAATGGCTATTGTATCTTTCAAGATGGAGAGATTGATATAAATCAAATAGAAATTATAAATACTTTTAAAGAAGATAATTCATTTAAAGATTTATCAAAAAACTTCTTTTTAGAATCAAAAGCAAATGAATTAGTTCATTACACAATTGAAAAAGTATCAAAAAGTTTAAGGACTTCAAACTTTTTGAATTATGACAAAACAAGAATTTCCTCTTTAGAAAGGGCCAAAGAGATAATCATTCAAGAATATAATAAAAACCTTTCAATAAAAGAAATTGCTTATAGATCAGCTATAAATGAGTGTTATCTAAAAAAAGATTTTAAAGAATATTTTGGAATTACCGTCTATGAAATGCTTCAAAAACAACGTTTACAAATTGCAAAACAATTATTAGAAAATGATGGAAGTGTTAAAGAAATAGCATTAAAAGTAGGCTATAAACATACAGGAAATTTCAGTAAACTATTTCAAAATCATTTTGGTATTTCTCCAAGCAAATATAAAAAACAATTTATTTAAAATTTTCCCTTCTTTATATATTTTTTTCCCTTTCTTGACTTTTATTTATTGATAACTACTATCATAACTGATATTATTCTATTTTTTATTATACAAACAAGGAGCAAAGAAAATGAAAAAATTTTTTTCAAAACATATTTCATTTACCCTATCAACATTATTAATAGCAAGTAGTGCTTTACTTGCAAGTGAAGTTGAAAAAAAAGATGTAAAAGAACTTGATTCAATTACAATTATAGGAAATGAATCATCAAACTATTTAAGTAAAGAAAAACCATCAATAAACAGAACAAATATTGATATAGAAGATACAGCAAAAGCAATTCAAGTATTTAATGAAGATTTCATACAAGATGCTCAGTTTCAGAATATTGAAGATATTATAAAAATGTCATCAAATACAACTTATCAAGGTGATAGTCATGGAAGAACTACTCAAATTGGGATGAGAGGGTTTTCTAGTGTTCCTATCTTATTTGATGGAATGAAAGTAACTAATAAAATAGCACATCCTGAAGTTTATAATTTAGAAGCTGTAGAAGTTTTAAAAGGAGCAAACTCTTTACAATATGGAGAGTCAAGTCCCGGGGGACTTGTAAATCTTGTTAGAAAAAAACCTCAAAAAGATTTCCATTCTGAAATAGCTTTAGAAGTAACAGAAAATCACGCTTATACTCCAAAACTAGATATAGGAGGAAGTCTTAATGAAGATAAATCATTATATTTTAGATTAGTTTCCACTTTAAAACATGATGAAGGATGGACTAATAGTAATACAAATACAGATAAAGTATTTATAGCCCCTTCTATCTCTTATGATATAAATGATAATAATACTTTTACTATTCTTGCAGAATATACTGATGAAACAACACCTTCTGCTTTTGGAACATACACAGATAAATATGGAAACTTAAATATTCCATTAAAAAACACAATTTCACATCCAGATGAAGAGTTTAATAAGACTCAAAAGATTATAGGGTTTGATTTTGATAGTACTTTTAGTTCTTGGAGTTCAAATTTAAGATATAGATATATTGACTATATAGGAGACAATGGTAATGTACATATGCCACAGTCTTATAACTCTGATACAAATATAGTAACAAGAGCTTATGCTTACCAAAGACAAGAGTTTTCAGAACATGCTTTACAATATACTTTAAATAAAGAGTTTGAACTTTTTGGTAAAAAAAACAAACTTAGTTTGGGTACTGATTATAATAAAGCTTATTCAAAACTAGATATGTATTATGATCCTAGCAATCCATATACAATAAACTTATCAAATCCAAATTATGAGACACTTACAAGTATATCTGATCATTCATCTGCAATGAATATGTCAGGAGAAAAGCAATATGTAAAATCATGGGGAGCATTTTTACAAGATAATATCTACTTAACTGAAAATCTTATTTTAAATGCAGGATTAAGATATAGTGAATCTAAACCTCAAAATGGTAAAAAAAGTGATGCTTTAACTCCTTCTTTTGGTTTACTTTATAAAATTACACCTCAAACTTCAATTTATACTAATTATTCTGAGTCTTTCTCTCCTAACAGTGCTACTGATATTGATGACAATATTCTTGACCCTGAAGAAGGTAAAGGTTATGAACTTGGAATCAAACAAAAACTATTTGATGACAACTTTAGTTTAACTGCTGCCTTATTTAATATTGAAAAAGTAAATATTGCTTTATCTGATCCTAATGATCCTTTAGGTCAAGCTTCTATTGCTAGTGGAGAACAAGAGAGCAAAGGTTTTGAAGTTGATCTTTCTGGACAAATTACAGATAATTGGTCTATTGTAGCTTCTTATGGATATACAAGTACAAAAAACAAAGATAATAATGATTTAGATTTAAGAAATATACCAAAACATACAGCAAATATATTTACAACATATTACCTGTCTTCATTTAGTTTACCAAACTTTTATATTGGTGGTGGAGCTAGATATTTAGGAAGTAGATATGCAGATGATGCAAATACAATAAAATTTGATTCTGAGATTATTTATAATGCAACTTTTGGATATAAAAAAGGAAACTGGAGAGCTAATTTAAGTATTCAAAACCTTACTGATGAAGAGTATGTTGATGGAGCTATGTCTAGTAATGCAAGAGGAACAAGAGTTTACGTAGGAAATCCTAGAACAGTTATGGCAACCCTTAGCTATAGATTTTAATAATTTTCAAAGAAAGAATCTCTTTCTTTGAAAAATCACATTTTATAAAAGGATTTTAATGTTTAATCAAATTTATAACTTCCTAATAACTCCTGAAGAAAAAGCTAGAAAAATAGGCTTATTCAGAACTATTTGCTCAATATTTGGAGGTTTATTAGTTGCTTATTTAGGAATGACTGTTATAGCCATACTTATTCCTATTGAAATAAAAGAATCAGCTATTATTTCAATAATGTTTAATACTTTTGCTTGGGCTGCCTGTTCTACTTGGATAGCTTTATCTTATACAAAACTTAGTGCTTTACTAAAAGTTGTAATTCCAACAATAGTATTTTCAATATTATTAATTATTTGGTATTAAAGGTTTAAATAAATGGAAAAATCAAAATTATTTAAACAAAGATTATTTAGACTTCATATTGCAGCAGGAATTAGTTTTTCTATAATTATGTATCTTGCTATATTTTTTGGTGTTTTTGCAATTTTATTACCCTATATAAAAACATGGGAAAAACCATCAAGATATATTGAAAAAGTTGATATTACTAAAATAGATTATAATCCAATGATTAATCAAGTTTTAGAAGATCCAAACTTTCCTAAAAACAATATTTTAGTTACACTTCCTGGAAATATGGGAGATCCTGCTTTAAGTATTTCTCATAGATTTACAAAGGCTGTTGCTTTTAATCCAAAAACCCAAGAAAAAATAGCTAATGAAGATAAAACCCAATCTCACTTAGCAGACTTTTTAAATGAATTACATTATGGTCAACCATTAAAAATCATAGGACGACTAATATTTGGGTTCGTTGCTGTTGGAACTTTATCTTTAATTATTACAGGTCTTATACTAATAACTATTATGAAATTTAAAAATAAAAGTAAAAATCAACAAGCAGTATTTTCCAAAATCCATGTAAAAATTTTTACTTGGGCATTTTTACCTTTTTTATTAATTACTATTAGTGGTGCTGTTATGAATGTAGGATTAATAAGTGCAGGTCCAATGTCTCAAATACTTACAAAAGGCGAAGCAAAAGCAATTGATGGAGTTGTAGGAACTGTTCTTTTCCCTCAAAGTAAACCTATAGAAAAGATAAATGAAAAAGCTGTTATGTTACCTTTAAATGTTTTATTAACTAAAGCTAAAGAGATTAATCCTCAATTAGATTTAAAACAAGTGCAACTAATTAATTGGAATGACAAAAGTGCAAGAGTTGAAATAATAGGATATAACCCTTACAAACCTTTTTTAAATGGAGGAATATTTAATAAACCAACAATAACTCTAAGTGCAGTAACAGGAGACCTAATAAAAAACAAAAAAGTTATGGATAATATTTGGCCTGTATTTGTAGCAGAAGGATTATTTTTCCTACATTTTTTATTTGGTATAGATATTGTTTCAAGAATTATTGTAGCTTTACTTATGACACTTTGTGCAATTGCAATTGGTTTTGGTGTAATGTTATGGCTAGAGAAGAAAGCCAAAAAATATGAAAATAAAATCACTTTTTATCACTGGGTAGGAAAACTATCATTAGCAAGTATGATAGGCGTGTTACCAGCAACTGCTGTACTATTCTTATTACAATGGAGTTTACCTTTTAATTTAGAGGATAGAGTCTTATGGCAGCAAGGAATATTTTATAATGTATGGCTTTTTACTCTTTTTTGGTCTTTTTATAGAATAAACTCATATCAAGCTTCAAAAGAGTTTTTCTTTAGTGCAGGTGTAATTTTTATTTTAAGTGTTTTTATAAATACACTAAATTCAAATTTTACTCCATTTGAATTAATCCAACAAGGTATGATAAATATATTTAATGTAAATTTATGCTTATTTTTATTTGGTGTATTACTTATTTATATTGGAAAAAAACTTCCAAAAGAAAGAAAAGAGGCTAAAGTATTTTGGCCAAAAAATAAAAAGGAATTAAAATGAAAAAAATATATAAACTTTTATTAATACTAGTACTTCCTATATCACTATATTCCCATTCATTATTATTAAATTTAATTGATAATGAAGATGGAACAATGACAATTGTAGGAGGTTTCAATACAGGAGAAAGTGCTGCAGGAGCGTTAATTAAACTTGAAGCTTTAAGCTCAGGAGAAATACTTCTTGAACAAAGACTTTCAGATAGTAGTGAGTTAACAGTTGATATTCCTAATATTCCTTATCAAGTAATTCTTGATGGAGGACCTGGACATACTGTATCAAAAGAAGGGATAGAACCAGAAGAAGGTTTTATAAAACCTAAAAAAGAACAAACAAAAAAGAAAGAAAGACCAAGTAGAGCAAATGCACAAATATCATCAAGTAAAGCTGTAACTATTTCAATACTTATAGCTTTTATTCTTCTTTTTGCAACAATTATAATTAGTATAATAAATACAAATAAACTTATGAAAGAACTTCAAAGTAAAAGTAGGTAACCAATCCTACTCTTACTTTAAGAAAGATATTTTAAAACTTCTTCTTTATCACTTAAAGGCATTTTTTGATCATAAATAATTTGGTAAGGTTCATCACCTTTTCCTAAGATTAAAAGTACTGAATCTTTGTCTTTTCTTGCTAAGTCAATACCTTTTTTAATAGCCTCTTTTCTATTTATTTCAATATAAAGATTCTCTTTATTTTTTATACCTTTACAAATATCTTCAATAATTAAATCTGGGTCTTCAAATCTTGGGTTATCAGAAGTTACAATAATAGTTTTAGCAAAGTTTGCTGCTATTTGTCCCATTAAAGGTCTTTTCTCTTTATCCCTATCTCCTCCTGCTCCAAAGACAGTAATGATATTTTTATGATTAAAGCTTTCAAAAACTTCTTTCATCCCATCTGGGGTATGAGCAAAATCAACTATGACAAAAGGATTTTCACTAATAGTTTCCATTCTACCACTAACACCTGCAAAGTTTTCTACTACTTTACAAATTTTATCTAGACTTTTATTTGTAACCATATCAACTGCTGCAATTGCTGCTGTTAGATTATAAATATTGAAAATTCCCATTAATAATGAAGAATAAGAATGAACTTCTTCAATTTTTGAGAACATTACATTTGTTCCATTTTTAAATGAATAGGCACTAACTTTATAAGTTGAAGGATTTTCCAAAGAATATGTTAATGCATTTTTAGGATTAAATTTAACTACTTTATCATCTTTATTAATTAATTTTTTAGATTCATCATTAAAAAAAGAGTTCTTTACATTGATATATTCTTCAATTGTTTTATGATAATCTAAATGATCTCTTGTAATATTTGTATGAATTTTAAGTTCAAAATCCAAACCTTCAATTCTTTTTTGTTCAATTGCATGGGAACTAACCTCCATAACAAAAAATTGACAATCATTTTCTATAGCTTTTTGAATATGGGCAAAATTACCAAGTTGAACAGGAGTAGTTAAAGTATATTCTTCAACTCTTTGATCATTTATAAAAAAACCTCTCGTACCTTGCAAGGCTACTTTATAACCTAAGTCTAAAAGAATAGAATAAATAGCTCCTGCTGTTGTTGTTTTTCCATTTGTTCCAGTAACACCTATAATTTTAATAGAACTCATATCAAAATATTCTTTAAGCTGTATTGCTTTAATTACTTTTTCACAGCCATTTGAAATAGCATCATCTTTAAATTTTTCATTTTGTTTTGACAAAACAAAAACTGTACCCTTTACAGCTTCCTTTGAATTATCTGTAAATATTGTATTATTTATGATTAGTTGCAATTTTTTTCTCTTCTAGTTTTTTATATAATTCTTCAATTTTTGAGTCATAAGAAAAATACTCATTAAAACCATCTAAATATGAATAAGCTGTACTATTAAAATCATTTTCAATTAATTTATCAACAAAATCAAAGAAATCTTCTTTTGTCTCAATTGCTACTTTTGTTGAAAACATAATATCTTCAAAAGCTATTCTAAAAGAACCTCTCGATTCTATCAATCTTTTAAAATCTTCATATTTTATTGCATCTAAAGAGTCAATAGTAGAAGAACTTAGCTCTTTTAGAATTTCCATCATCTTATCCATATCTCCATCATATGCATTGATTAGATCTTCTACATATTTTATAGCTTCTTCTAAATTTTCTTCTTTTGCAAGAGAAAAATAATCATATAAAGACATTGCTTTTTGTTCATCTTCGTTTGCAATATCACAAAAAAGTGCATATATTGGATATTCTCTATTTTTAGGAAAGTTTGATGAGAGTTGAGAATATATAAATAAAGCTTTGTCAAATTTTTTATCTAAAAAATATTTATTAGCTTCATTTAAAAGCCGTGTCTCATTTATCATTAAAGCTCCTGTAAATTATTTTCCATACCTTGAGGTACATTTATTATTTGAAGTTCTGGATGAATTGCAGTTCTTATTTCTTTTTCAACAATAAACTTTAAAGTACTTGAGCTTGCACTACAACCAACACAGGCTCCTTGTAATTGAATAAAAATTTTACTATCAATAACATCTAATAACTCTATTGCACCACCATCTTTTGCAAGCATAGGAGCTATTTTAGTATCAATTATAGAACTAACTGCTGGTTTTAAATCTTCATCAGAAAAGGGTATCATTTTACTTACCTTTAGCTTTTATATTTACATAAATTATACCTATAGCAGTAATAATAAAAATAACTGCTATAGTTAAAAAAATAAAATTTAAAGTAACCTCTGATTCAAACATTAATTTATTACACTTTCACATCTAGAACAAAGTGTTTCCTCATCAGAAGATGTATATTTCCAACATCTAGGACATTTTGCTGCATTTGCTTTTGCAATAATAAATTTTACATTATCTAACTCAAAATTAACTAACTCTTCATTTGAAGTTGTTCCTTCTGAAACAGAACTTACTAAAAACCAATCACTTGCTTCTGTTTGATCTAAAGCTAAAATATCTTTAGAATCTGTTATAAGTTGTAACTCTAAAGTTGATTTAATAACTTTATCTTTTTTAAGTGTATCTATTGCTTCACTAAATTTTTCTTTAGCTTTTAATAAAATTTCTTCATTAAGAGTAGTTTCAACTATTGGTAATTCTTGTTTTTCAAAATCAAAGATATCTTTTGCATTACCTTTTATAAATTCAGGTGCATACTCTAATAACTCATCCATAGTATATGTTAAAATACAAGAAAGAGTAGATATTAACTTTTTAGCAATAAGAGCCATTGCACTTTGAGAACTTCTTCTATGAATATCATTTTTATCATCACAATATAATCTATCTTTACAAACGTCAAGATAAATTCCAGATAAATCAACAACTAAAAAGTTATTCAATCTATTTAATCCTTTTGAAAACTCATATTCTTTAAAAGCATTATCAATTTCATCAAAAACTCTTTTTGCTTTATTTAAAATCCATTTATCTAAAATACCCATTTCTTCAACATTAATAATCTCATCTAAATCATTAATATTTGCAAGTAAAAATCTTGCTGTATTTCTAATTTTTCTATAAAGTTCTGCATTTTGCTTTAAAATATTATCTGAAATTTTTTGGTCATTTTGATAATCACTCATTGCAACCCAAAGTCTTAAAATCTCAGAACCATACTGTTTCATAACTTTTGCAGGGTCTACAACATTACCTTTAGATTTAGACATTTTTTCACCTTTTTCATCCATAGTGAATCCATGTGTTAAAATCGATTTATAAGGTGCAACTTCACTTGATGCAAGTGTTGTTAAAAGTGAAGACTGAAACCATCCTCTATGTTGATCACTTCCTTCTAAATACATATCAGCAGGAAATGTTCCCGCATCATAATTTCTACTTCTTAATACAGCATTTTGAGTAGAACCTGAGTCAAACCATACATCTAAAATATCCATTGTTTTTTCTAAATCTTCTGGATTTAATCCACTTCCTGGATATAATAATTCTTCAATTGGTAAGTCATACCAAGCATCACAACCTTTTTGCTCAAAAATCATAGCTGTAAAGTTAAGAACTTTTTCATCAAAAATGATTTCATCAGTTTTCTTATTTCTAAAGAATGCAATAGGTACACCCCAATCTCGCTGACGTGAGATACACCAATCAGGTCTTCCCTCAAGCATTGATCTTAATCTATTTCTTCCCCACTCTGGATAGAAAGTAAGGTTCTCAACTATATCAAGTGCATTTTGTCTAAGAGTTTTATTTTGCTCTCCATACTCATCATCAATTGAAATAAACCATTGTTTTGTTGCTCTAAAGATAATTGGTTTATGAGTTCTCCAACAGTGGGGATAAGAGTGTCTAATATCTGTATGTTTAAGTAAAGACTCACCTAATTCTTCTAAAATTAGTTCATTTGCTTTAAATACATGAAGACCTAGGTATTTATCTGTATCTTTAAATAATTTTTCTCTTACAATTGTTTCATCATATTTACCATATGCATCAACAGGCATAATAACATCAAGTCCATATTGAAGTCCTACTTTATAGTCATCCTCTCCATGTCCAGGAGCTGTATGAACTGCACCTGTACCAGCATCCATTTCAACATGTTCACCAAGAATAATTTTAGATTCTCTTCCATTTAACGGATTAATTGCTGATGAGTTTTCTAAGTCTTTTGGATTTATAGAATCTACAATATCACCTTTGATAACCTCTTCTTCAATTAATGAATTATAAAGTTTTTTTGCAACAATAAATTTATCACTTGTTAAAACATACTCTTCTTCACCATTTAAAGAAATACCTGTATTTGCAGGAAGCGTCCAAGGTGTAGTTGTCCAAATAATAACACTTGCATCTAATTTTTCATGTTTGAAAGCAACATATATAGAAGGAGATGTTTTATCTTCATATTCAACTTCAGCTTCAGCAAGTGCAGTTTGTGCAGCCCATGACCAATAAACAGGCTTAGATCTTTGAACTAATAGCCCTTGATTTGCAATTGCACAAAGTTCTCTATAAATATTTGCTTCAAATTTAAAATCCATAGTTAAATAAGGATTATCCCAATCTCCTATTACACCAAGCTTCTTGAACTCATCCCTTTGAATATCAACAAATCTTGAAGCATGTTCTCTACAAAGTTCTCTAATTTTTGATTTAGGAAGTTCTTTTTTCTTTGTACTTCCAATTTTTTCTTCAACTTTTTGTTCAATTGGAAGACCATGACAGTCCCATCCTGGAACGTACCTTACAGACTTTCCGTCAAAATAGTGATATTTAACAATTAGATCTTTTAAGATTTTATTTAATGCATGCCCAATATGAATATGTCCATTTGCATAGGGAGGACCATCATGCAAAGTAAATGAAGGTGCACCTTTTCTATTTTCTTTCATTCTTTCATAAACTTTAGATTCATCCCAAAGCTTATATCTTTTTGGTTCATTTTGTGGCAAATTACCTCTCATAGGAAATGCCGTTTTTGGTAAAAGTAAACTCTCTTTATAATCCATAATTTATACCTTATTACTCAATTTGTATCATCTTTCTATAAATCGCAGATTATATCTAAAGCACTTTTAATTTTGACTAAGTTAAATTTTTTAAAGAAAAGATATATTAAAACTTAGTAATTTTTTATAACTTATTTTTATAATTTTTGAACTAAAAGAATTGGACAAAAATAGTACATTTTTATTTTTTTTGTTTAAAAAATATTTCATAAGACATAAAATGTACATATTTTGAACGTACAATAAATTGAAGAAAAATCAATAAAATGTTACTATTAAACATATTTTCTTTAAGAAAAGAAGCTTTGCAAAAAAAACTAACATAAAGTAAAAAAAAATTGTGTTAGTATATTTTGCAAAAATAAACTATGATAGGAATATATTAATGAATACGAAACATTATCAAGTAGCAATTGTAGGTGGTGGAATTTCAGGTGCTGCACTTTTCTACGAAATCGCTAGATATACAGATGCAAAAAGTGTATGTATTTTAGAAAAATATGATGATTTAGCAACATTAAACTCTAAAGGGACAAGTAACTCACAAACTATTCACGTAGGAGATATTGAAACAAATTATACTTTAGATAAAGCAAAAATCACAAAAAGAACTGCAAAAATGATTGAAAAGTTCTGTCTACAATATGGGCTTCAAGATAAAATTATGTTCGCTCACCAAAAAATGGCTTTAGGTGTAGGCGAAAAAGAAGTTGAATTTATTAAAAACAGATATGAAGAATTTAAAGAATTATTCCCTTATTTAGAATTATGGGATAAAGAAGCATTAAGAGAAAAAGAACCTTTATTAGTATATGCAGATAAAGAAAGAACAAAAGATAGACCAGAGCCTATTTTAGCAATGGGAACTCAAAGTGAGTATACTACTGTTGACTTTGGAGAGATGACTAAGGAATTAGTTAAAGCTGGTCAAGAACAAGAAGGTGTTGAAACTGACGTTTATTTCAATGCTAGAGTAGATGAAATTGAAAAAGTAGGTGACAAATATAAAATTACTACAACAAATGGTTCAGTTTATACTGCTGACTTCGTAGTTGTAAATGCAGGTGCTCATTCATTACACCTTGCACACAAAATGGGGTATGGAAAACACATGGGTTCACTTTCTATGGCTGGATCTTTTTATATTACTAATGATACTTACTTAAATGGTAAAGTTTATATGGTACAAAATCCAAAACTTCCATTCGCTGCACTTCATGGAGACCCAGATATTCTTTGTGATGGAAAAACTAGATTTGGACCAACTGCATTAGCACTTGCAGTACTTGAAAGATATAAAGGTGGTAAATCTTTCTTCGAATGTTTAAAAACTATGAACATTGGTGGAGATACTATCAAAATCTTCTGGGACTTATTAAAAGATTCAGAAATCAGAAACTATGTATTTAGAAACTTCTTATTTGAAGTTCCAGGAATCAATAAAGGTCTTTTTGTTAAAGATGCACAAAAAATTGTTCCTTCATTAAGTACAGAAGATATAGAGTATGCAAAAGGCTTTGGTGGAGTTAGACCACAAGTACTTGATAAAAAAGAGCAAAAGCTTATGCTAGGTGAAGCTTCTATTAATCCAGGTGATGGAATCTTATTCAATATGACTCCATCTCCAGGTGCTACATCTTGTTTAGGTAATGCAGAAAGAGATATTAAAATTGTTGCAGACTATCTTAATTTAACATTTGATCAAGATAAATTCTTAGATGAATTAACAGAAAAAGAAGACTAATAGGATTTTTCCTATTAGTTATCTTTAATATATACATATATAATAGTATATAAATACAATGTTTACTCAACAAGATATGCAGGAACTGCAAAACCTGCTTAAACTCCACAAAAAGACTATTACAACAGCTGAAAGTTGTACAGGTGGTCTTATAGCTTCTAAAATCACAGAAATCGCAGGATCTTCATCAGTTTTCAATGCAGCTATCGTAAGCTACTCAAATGAAATAAAATCTAAAGAATTGAATGTTAAAGAAGAAACTCTATCAAAATATGGAGCTGTAAGTATTGAAGTTGTTAATGAAATGTTAGCTGGGGTATTAAAAAAATTCAATGCAGACTATGCAATAGCAGTTAGTGGAATTGCAGGTCCTGATGGTGGAACAACTTCTAAACCTGTTGGTACAGTAGTAATAGGAGTTGCTTCAAAAGACAAGAGAGAAGTGCATATTTATAACTTCAAAGGTACAAGAAATCAAGTGCAAAATCAAGCGGCAAATAAAAGTTTAGAAAAAATTTCAAAGTTTTTGCAAAAAACCCTTGACAAATAAAAAAAAAGTAAGTATAATTCCACTCCATTTTGAAAAGAAGTACTTTCAAAATGCATATGACCCGTTAGCTCAGCTGGTAGAGCATCTCCCTTTTAAGGAGGTGGCCGAAGGTTCGAATCCTTCACGGGTCACCAGTTATTATATATTGTATGGCCCCTTCATCTAGCGGTTAGGATCCATGGTTTTCATCCATGTCACAGGAGTTCGAGTCTCCTAGGGGTCACCATACATTTGGTCGATTAGCTCAGTTGGTAGAGCGCTACCCTTACAAGGTAGATGTCAGTGGTTCGAGTCCACTATCGACCACCATTTCAAAGTGTGCGGTTGTAGTTTAGTTGGTTAGAATGCCTGCCTGTCACGCAGGAGGTCGCGAGTTCGAGTCTCGTCAACCGCGCCATTTATATTTATTTATTGACCCGTTAGCTCAGCTGGTAGAGCATCTCCCTTTTAAGGAGGTGGCCGAAGGTTCGAATCCTTCACGGGTCACCAGTTATTATATATTGTATGGCCCCTTCATCTAGCGGTTAGGATCCATGGTTTTCATCCATGTCACAGGAGTTCGAGTCTCCTAGGGGTCACCATACATTTGGTCGATTAGCTCAGTTGGTAGAGCGCTACCCTTACAAGGTAGATGTCAGTGGTTCGAGTCCACTATCGACCACCATTTCAAAGTGTGCGGTTGTAGTTTAGTTGGTTAGAATGCCTGCCTGTCACGCAGGAGGTCGCGAGTTCGAGTCTCGTCAACCGCGCCACTTTTTTTTAAATCTATCAAATCATTTTTTATCAATTATTTATATTTTTTCAGATATTCTCTTTTATTATTAAAAAAGGATAAATTTTAATGATTAGAGCAAAATCTTTATACCACTTAATTCTTTATAGTATAATCTTTATTGTTTTCTTAACATCTTCTTTTACTTTTATTATTATCAACAATGCTTTTGATGACTTTGATGAAAAAATAAAAATTATAAAAGACAACTATTATGCAAAACAAAAAGATTTAATTCAAGCAGATATAAAAAGAACACTAAAATTCATTCATTATTATCACACTACCTATAAAAATATAAAAAGTGAAGAGAAAATAAAAAAAGATATACTTCATGCAATAGAAACAATGAGAGACAAAACAAATCTAAATGACTATGCTTTCATCTATGATTTTGAAGGAACATCTATTTATTATCCTATACTTGAAGAGAATATAGGGAAAAATTTATATGAATTTAAAGACCCCAGTGGGAAAAAAGTTATAAAAGAACTAATTGATATTTCAAAAAAAGACAAAGGTGGTTTTGTCAAATATATTTGGTATAAACCCCAATTAAAAAAAGAAGCTCTTAAAATATCTTATGCTTTATCATACAAGCCTTGGAATTGGACAATAGGAAGAGGAATCTACTTAGATGAAATAGATGAAGTAATTAAAACAAAAAGAAAAGAGCATGATGAAAAAATATCAAACTATATCCTTCAAATTTTATCATTAACAATTATGCTTGTCTTATATTCTATCTTTATTTATAAAAATGCAACTATTCTTATAGTTAATGATGTTAAAGAAATTGGTAAATACTTAAAGGAAACCCAAAAATCAGATACAAGAATAAGTCAAAATAGATTAATATTTGGAGAGTTTAAAGTTATTGCAAACTATGCATATGATGCAATGCATAGTATAAAAGATAAAAATCAAATGCTACAAGGACTAAATACCCATCTAGAAGAGAAAGTAAATGAACAAACAAAAGAACTAAGTAATTTACTTGAATCACAAAAAAAATTTCTTAAAAATTCTGTACATGAAGTAAATACTCCTTTAGCCATTATAAGAACAAATATAGACCTATTAAAAAGGCATACTCCAAATAACAAATATATATCAAATATAGAAAGTGGAACAAAAATAATTCAATATATTTATGATGACCTATCATATTTAATAAAAAAAGATAGAGTTGAATACCCTAAAGAGTATATAAACTTTTCAGCCTATTTAATTGAAAGACTAAACTTCTTTGATAGTATTGCAATTGCAAATGACTTATATTTTGTAAGTAATATAGAAGAAGATATATATATAAAATTCAATAAAACAGAATTGCAAAGAATAGTAGATAACAATATATCAAACTCAATTAAATATTCAAAAGCAAAATCACCTATTTATATTAAACTTTCATATTTAGATGAAGATATAATTAAATTCTCTGTTAAAACAAATTCAGAAAAAATCGAAGACACTAATAAGATTTTTAGTGATTTTTATAGAGAAAATGATTCAAGGGGTGGCTTTGGCCTGGGCCTTAGAATAGTAAAAGAAATATGTGATAAAAATTTAGTTATAATTGATTTAGATTCCAATGAGAAATATACAAAATTCACTTATAGGTTTAAAATAAATGAAAATACTACTACTTGAAGATGAACTAATGTTAAATAATACAATATCTGAATATTTAAAGGATATTGGTCATATGGTTGAAAGTTTTACTGATGGTGAAGAAGTAATTGAACATGTAGATTCTTCTTATGATTTATTAATCTTAGATATTAATGTACCTAAAAAGAATGGTTTTCAAATATTAGAAGAATTGAATAATCAAAAAATCTATATTCCTACAATTTATATATCTGCTCTTTTAGATATAGAAGATATTACAAAAGCATATGATTTAGGTTGTAGAGAATATATAAAGAAACCTTTTCATTTAGAAGAGTTAGGAATAAAAATAAATCAAATCTTAAAAAAAGACCAAAGTAACACTTCTCATATAAGATTTTCAGAGAATTATTCTTACTCTAAGAGTGAAAAAACTCTATATTTTAACTCTGAACCACAAACTTTAACTAAAAAACAATTGGATATTATCCATATTTTAGCCCTTAATATTAATATGATTGTTGACTTTGAAAGATTTAGAATTGACATCTGGGGAGGGGAAAATATTGATAATCCTACAATAAGAGCAGAAATATCAAGACTTAAAAAAGCTCTAAAAGAGGATTTTATTAAAAATATTAGAGGTTTAGGCTACAAAATCGATAGATTTTATTCAGTTTAGAAACTACCTAAAAAAGGCTTATCTAAAGCCTTTTTGCTACGTTAATCCTACGAAATATAAATTTTTTTATAATTTTTTTTCAATTGCTACCTTTTTGCTACAAACTGTTATTATACTTACAATGTTGAATTACTAAAAAGATTTATTCTTTTTGTAAAACTTAAAAAGGAGTACATATGAGTCCAGAAAAAGCTCAAGCTTATTGGAAAGAAAATATTTCTACTATTCTTAAATTATTAGTAGTTTGGTTTATCGTTTCTTTCGGTTGTGGAATTTTATTCATAAATGAACTTAATACTATTGAAATTAGTGGTGTTAAATTAGGATTCTGGTTTGCCCAACAAGGGTCAATATATGTTTTCGTAATTTTAATTTTTGTATATGTTGCAAAAATGACAGCAATTGACGAAAAATATGATGTACACGAATAGGAGATATTAAAATGGAATTACAATCATTAATTTACCTATTTGTAGGTATTTCATTTGCAATTTATATTGGTATTGCACTTTGGGCAAAAGCAGGTTCTACTAAAGATTTCTATGTTGCTGGTGGTGGTGTTCACCCTGTAGCAAATGGTATGGCAACTGCTGCAGACTGGATGTCAGCTGCTTCATTTATTTCAATGGCAGGTATTATTGCATTTAAAGGTTCTGATGCAAGTGCTTATTTAATGGGTTGGACAGGTGGATATGTTCTACTTGCTATGTTACTAGCACCTTATTTAAGAAAATTTGGTAAATTTACTGTTCCTGATTTTGTAGGGGATAGATATTACTCAAATATTGCAAGAACAGTTGCTGTTGTTGCTGTAATTTTCGTTTCATTTACATATGTTGCAGGACAAATGAGAGGTGTTGGTATTGTATTCTCAAGATTCTTACAAGTTGATGTAAATACAGGTGTTCTTATTGGTATGGGTATTGTATTTATTTACTCTGTACTTGGGGGGATGAAAGGTATTACGTATACACAAGTTGCACAGTATATTGTTATGATTTTTGCATATTTAATTCCTGCAATTTTCTTATCATTACAAGTTACTGATACATTTTTACCACAATTAGCATTATTTGGTCAAACTACATTTGAATTCCATGATGGAGTAAAAACGATTCCTGAAGGAACCTATTTACTGCATGCGCTTGATACAGCCATTACAGATTTAGGATTCAAAGCATATACTGAACCAGGTAATTTATGGAATATGTTTATGTTAACTACAGCTTTAATGCTTGGTACTGCTGGTCTTCCACACGTTATTGTTAGATTCTTTACAGTTCCAACTGTTAGAGATGCTAGAATTTCTGCTGGATGGGCATTATTATTCATTGCTATTATGTATACAACTGCTTCTTCAGTTGCTGCAATTGGTAGATTAAACTTAATTAAAAATGTTCAAAATGTTGAATATAAAGCCTTTGTAAATGGTGAATTAAAACATGCTGATGGTACTCCAAACAATGGTTCTTGGTTTACTACTTGGGAACAAGGTGGATTATTAGCTTGGGCAGATAGAAATGGTGATGGAAAAATTCAATATGCTCCTGATGCAGCATTTGAAGGACCTAAAGGTAAACCTGCATTTGATGGTGAAAAAATTGGTGAGCATGGAGAAAGAGTTACTACTAATGCTATACCAAGTCAAAATACAGGTAAAATTGAAAATGAGTTATATGTTGATAGAGATATTATGGTACTTGCTAACCCAGAGATTGCTAACTTACCAAATTGGGTAATTGCATTCATCGCAGCAGGGGGTCTTGCAGCAGCATTATCTACAGCAGCAGGTTTATTACTTGTAATTGCTTCAGCTATTTCACATGACCTTATGGGACAAGTAATATTTAGAGATCCAGAAACTGGAAAATCTAAATTAAATGAAAAAACAGAATTAATGTGGGCAAGAATCTCAGCAGTTGTTGCAATATGTGTTGCTGGATATCTAGGAATTAACCCTCCAGGATTTGTTGCACAAGTTGTTGCTTTTGCATTCGGTTTAGCAGCAGCGGCATTCTTCCCAACAATTATTCTTGGTGTATTTGATAAAAGAATGAATAAAGAAGGTGCAATTGCTGGTATTTTAACTGGTTTATTCTTCACATTCGGATATATCATTTACTTTGTATTCCTAGGTGGAAAACCTGAAGATTATTTCTTAGGAATTGCTCCTACAGGAATTGGTACAATAGGTACACTTTTACACTTAATTGTAGCATTTGTTGTATCTAGAATGACTCCTGAACCACCTCAAGAAGTTCAAGAGTTAGTTGAGTCAATCAGACTTCCAAATAATGTTGGAGCGGCTCACGACCACTAAAATAAAAGTTCTAAAGTCAACCCTTTTGGGTTGGCTTTTCTTTTAATATTCATTTATACTATAATTTCTATATTATAAATGAATATTATCTAAGGAAAATTTATGAGTCTTCGTGATCAAAAATCTTTTTTATCAAACATTCATCCTTTTGAACTTTTAACAGAAGAACAAATGGATAAATGTATTAGACATATGGATATTGCTTATTATCCTAAAGATGAAGTTTTAATTACTCCTGAAAATATTCCTAATCACTTTTTTGTAATTATAAAAGGTATCGTTCATGAGTATAAAGAAGATGAAATATTAGTTGACTACCACTATCAAGACTCTTTTGATGCCAACTCATTAATATACGGAAAAACAAATAACTCTTTTAAAGTATATGAAGATTTAATTTGTTATGAAATAGAAAAAACTATTTTTCTGGAACTAATTGAAAATAATGACGGCTTTAAAAACTTTTTCCTAAACAATTTAGTAAATAAATTTCAAACACTAAAAGATAAAGAATATGCTTCTGAACTTTCTTCTTTTATGATTGCAAAGGTAGAAGACACTATTTTACACCCTCCTTGTATAGTAGAAAAAGGAACCAAATTAATTGATGCAATTGATAAATCAATGCAATATGAAACATCTACAATAATTGTAAAGTTTGACACACATAAATATGGAATCATTACAGATTCATTACTTAAAATTAAAGTTTTATTAGAAGGCAGAGATTTATCTATTCCAGTAGAGGAGATAGCTATTTCACCTATATTAACAGTTAACCTAGATGACTATTTATTTGAAGCGCTAACACTATTAATTAAAAAAAATATCAAAAGAGTAGGAGTTGTAAATAATGAAGGGGAGATCCAAGGTACATTAGAGCAAATTGATGTATTATCTCACTTTGCAAACCACACTTATGTAGTTGACTCAAAAATAAAAAATGCAAGAACATTAAAAGATTTAAAAGAAGCCAGTGGAGAACTTGTTGATACAGTTAAAACATTAAATGCAAAAGGTGTAAAAGTTCATCATATCTCAAACTTAATTGGTCAATTAAATACAAAAGTTTATAAAAAAATATATAAATTTGTTGTTCCTGAAGAACTACAAAATAATGCCTGCTTAATAGTAATGGGAAGTGAAGGAAGAAATGAGCAAATAATAAAAACTGACCAAGATAATGCACTTGTTGTAAAAGATGGAACTGATGTAGAACAATATAGACCCTATATGCAACAAATTACAGAAACATTAATTGACTTTGGCTATCCTCCTTGTGAAGGTAATATTATGGTTTCAAATCCTTTTTGGTGTAAAACTGTAAATGATTATAAAAAAGATACAGCAAGATGGATTGAAGCACCAGATATGCAAAACTACATGGATTTAGCAATATTTTTTGATTCTTTTGCAGTGGCAGGGGATAAAGAATTATTAATCAATTTAAAAGATGACTTATTTAATAAACTTCATGATAAAGATGTATTTATGGCATATTTTGCAAGAGCAACACTTACTTTTGACACTCCAAGTACAGTAGCAAATTTTATGACAAAAACTTATAATATTGATATAAAGAAAACTGGTGTATTCCCTATTGTTCAAGGAATTAGAAGTCTAAGCCTAAGAGAAAGAATTAGAGAAACAACAACAGTAAAAAGAATAAAAATATTACAACAAAAGAAAATATTAGAAGCAGAAATGGCAAATGAACTTTTAGAAGCATTTGATGTATTAAATACATTAAGACTTAAAGCACATTTACAAAAAATACAAGATTCTAAAAAAATAAATAATGAAATAGATACCCATAGTTTAGGGAAAATAGAAAGAGATTTATTAAAAGACAGTTTTAAAATTGTTAATAATTTTAAAAAATTTATTACTTATGTATTTAAAATTGATAAGATTTCATAATGTTTAAAAAACTAATAAATTCTTGGCAAAGAAAAAAGTTACTAGATAAAAAATATGAATATCTTTTTGATAACCCTTTAAAAGATGAATATGTTTGTTTAGATTGTGAGACTACAGGACTTAATCCCAAAAAAGATGAAATTCTCTCAATTGGTGCCGTTAGAATAAAACAAAATAAGATATTAATGAGAAAGACATTAAATATTTTTGTAAAACCCTCTAAAGAAATTACAGAAGAATCAATTAAAATACACCAAATCAGACCAATAGATTTACAAAAAGCAATTGAACCTAAAGAAGCTATTTTAAATTTGCTTGATTTTATAGGGAATAGACCTATTGTAGGCTACTATATAAAATTTGATATTGCCATGATTTCTAAATATACAAAAGAATACATTGGAGTATCTTTGCCTAATCACCAAATAGAAGTTTCTTCTATGTATTTTAAAACAAGAAAAAGAAGTTCAGATTATGAATTTGTTGATCTAAAGTTTGACACAATAATGAAAAATTTAGATATTCCAGAACTTGGGAAACATGATGCTTTAAATGATGCACTTATGACTTCAATGATTTTTTTAAAACTAAGGGATTTATCTCCTGCAAACTCTACTTTTTATACTGGATAAAACTACAAACGTAGCAATAAAATAGCTTGAACATAGCAATAAAATAGCATTAAAAATTATGCTATTTTATTGCTACTTTTACCTGTAACAATTCGTTACTAAGGGCCTTTAAAGCCTTAAAATTGACTTAATAGTCAAATAATAATTGTATAAAAAAAATATCTCATGTATAATATTCAAATATTTTCTAGAACATTTGTTATTTAAATTAGAAATTAACAGGAAAACTAGAAATATCATCTAAAGAAAGGACGATAATGAACGATCAATTAGTATCTAAAATTAAAGCTAATCCTAATTATCAAGAATTAGTAAAAAAAAGAACAAGTTTTGCCATTAAACTTGGAATATTTGTGCTTGTATTATTTTATGCATTTATTTTAACAATTGCATTTGAACCAGCACTATTAGGAATAAGAACAGGAGATGGTGTAATGACTATAGCATTTCCTATTGCAGCTGCAATTATTGTAATTAGTTTCTTTACAACACTTATTTATGTAAAAAGAGCAAATGGTGAGTTTGAAGAATTAATTGAAAAAGTAAGAGAAGATGTAAAGGATGAATTATAATGTTAAGAATATTAGCACTAATTACACTATTTTCTGTTGCATTATTTGCAGCAGGCGATGCAAATTTTGAAGCATCGAAAAGAGAACTTAATGTTGCTGCAATTATTATGTTTTTTATTTTTGTTGGTGGTACTCTAGGTATCACTTATTGGGCAGCAAAGAAAACAAAGTCGGCTAGTGACTTCTATACAGCTGGTGGAGGAATTACTGGTTTCCAAAATGGTATGGCAATTGCGGGAGATTATATGTCTGCTGCTTCATTCCTTGGTATTTCAGGACTTGTTTATTTAAGTGGATATGATGGTCTTATTTATGCCGTTGGATTCTTAGTTGGTTGGCCTGTTATTTTATTCTTATTAGCAGAGAGATTAAGAAACTTAGGTAAATTTACATTTACAGATATTGCTGCATTTAGATTAGGTCAAAAAGAGATTAGGACTTTAGCTGCATTTGGTTCACTATCTGTTGTAACTTTATACTTAATTGCTCAAATGGTTGGTTCGGGTAAATTAATTCAAGTATTATTTGGATTAGAGTATGAGTATGCAGTAATTCTTGTTGGAGTTATGATGATTATTTATGTAACTTTTGGTGGAATGCTTGCAACTACTTGGGTTCAAATTATTAAAGCTGTATTACTTTTATCTGGTGTTTCATTTATGGGATTTATGGTATTAAGTCACTTTGGTTTTTCTTTTGAAGCTTTAGCAACAAAAGCAGTAGAAAGTCATGAAAAAGGTCAAGCAATTATGGCGCCAGGTGGATTTATTTCTGACCCTATTTCTGCTATTTCTTTAGGACTTGCATTAATGCTTGGTACGGCGGGTCTTCCTCACGTATTAATGAGATTCTTTACAGTTGGTAATGCAAAAGAAGCTAGAAAATCTGTTGTTTATGCAACTGGATTTATTGGTTACTTCTATTTAGTTATTGCTGTTATTGGTCTTGGTGCTATTGTATTCTTAAACTCTGATGCAGGTGCTGCATACTTTGTTGATGGAAAATTATTTGGTGGGAACAATATGGCGGCAATTCACTTATCACACATTGTTGGTGGTAACGTATTCTTAGGATTTATTTCAGCTGTTGCCTTTGCTACAATTTTAGCAGTTGTTGCTGGATTAACACTAGCAGGAGCATCTGCAATTTCACACGACCTTTATGCATCTGTTATTAATCCAAATGCTACAGAAGAGCAAGAGATTAGAGTTTCTAAAATTGCTGTTATTATAATTGGATTTGTTGGTGTTATTTTAGGGATTGCATTTGAACAACAAAATATTGCATTTATGGTTGGTTTAGCATTTGCTATTGCAGCATCAGCAAACTTCCCAATTTTATTCTTATCAATTTACTGGAGAAAGTTAACTACTAGAGGTGCTTTCATAGGTGGAATTATAGGATTAGCTACTGCAGTTATTTTAGTAATTGTAGGACCAATTGTTTGGGTACAAATTTTAGGAAATGAAGAAGCTTTATTCCCATATAAACACCCTGCACTATTTTCTGTAACTATTGCATTTGTTGCTATTTGGTTCTTTTCTATTACTGATAATTCTCAAAGAGCAAAAGATGAAGAAAAAGCTTATGAAGCTCAAAATATAAGAGCAGAAACTGGTTTTGGTGCAGATGGAGCAGTAGACCACTAAAAAAGTACACTTTGTACAATAATTATACAATAAAGAGAGATTAAAATCTCTCTTTATATTAAAATCTCTTAAAACAACGAAAAATAGGACTATTCTTAAAACTTTTAATTGCTACTTTTTTACATAATATCATTTTTTTTGACATTTTTTGTACACTTTTTGTTTAAATTAATTTTTGCCAAAGTATAATAATTTGTTGTTTTTTTTAATGCTATGCTGATGCTACTTTGTTATAGCAAAGATAAAACAAATGTCATTCTAGAAATCTTAACTATAAGATTTTGTAATACAAAGGGGAGAAGATGAAGGACGAGTTAGTTGAAAGGATTGAAAATAATCCTAAATACGAAGAACTGATTTCAAAAAGAAATAGTTTTAGTATAAAACTTGGTATTTTTGTTTTAGTGATGTTTTATGCCTATATTTTAACTATTGCATTTAACAAAGAAATACTAGCTACAAAAATAAGTGAAGGTATGTTAACAACAATTGCATTTCCAATTGCACTTGCAATTTTAGTAATTAGTTTTATCACAACAGTTATTTATGTGAAAAGAGCAAATGGTGAGTTTGAAGATATAACTAATGAAATAAAAGAAGATGTAAAGGATTTAATGTAATGTTGAGAATATTAGCACTAATTTCTATTATTGCACTTTCTGCATTTGCAGCAGGTGATGCAAGTTTTGAAGCAACGAAAAGAGAACTTAATATTCCAGCGATTATTATGTTCTTTATTTTCATTATGGGTACTTTAGCTCTTACTTATTGGGCAGCAAAGAAAACAAAGTCTGCTAGTGACTTTTATACAGCTGGTGGGGGAATCACTGGTTTTCAAAATGGTCTAGCAATTGCAGGTGACTACATGTCTGCTGCTGCTTTCCTTGGAGTTTCTGGTCTTATTTACCTTAAAGGTTATGATGGGGTTATCTATGCAGTTTCATTTTTAGTTGGATGGCCAATTATTCTTTTCTTTATGGCAGAGAAATTAAGAAATTTAGGTAAATTTACTTTTGCAGATATTGCTGCTTATAGATTAAGTCAAAAAGAAATTAGAACTCTTGCAGCTTTCGGAACATTATCAGTTGTAGTATTATATTTAATTGCTCAAATGGTAGGTGCAGGAAAACTTATTCAAGTACTATTTGGAATGGAATATGAGTTTGCTGTAATTCTAGTTGGAGTTATGATGATTATTTACGTAACTTTTGGTGGAATGCTTGCAACTACTTGGGTTCAAATTATTAAAGCTTGCTTATTATTAACTGGTGTATCTTTTATGGCCATAATGGTTTTATATACATTTAATTTTAACTTTGAATCATTAGCTGTAGCAGCTACTGAAAATCATAGTGATGGAGAATCAATTTTATCTCCAGGTGGATTTATTTCTGACCCTATTTCTGCTATATCATTAGGTATGGCTCTTATGCTAGGAACAGCAGGTTTACCTCACGTTCTTATGAGATTCTTTACAGTTGGTAATGCAAAAGAAGCTAGAAAATCTGTTGTTTATGCTACAGGATTTGTAGGATATTTTTGGGTTATTATTACAATTGTAGGATTTGGAGCAATTGCATTTTTAAATACTGCAGATGGAGCACAATATTTTACTGATGGCAAATTATTTGGTGGAAATAATATGGCTTCAATTCACTTATCTCATATGCTAGGTGGAAATGCATTCTTAGGATTTATTTCAGCTGTTGCTTTTGCTACTATTTTAGCAGTTGTATCAGGACTTACTTTATCAGGGGCAAGTGCTATTTCACATGATTTATACTCAAATGTTATAAATCCTAATGCTACTGATGAGCAAGTTGTTAAAATTTCAAGAATCACAGTTATCATTGTAGGTATTGTTGGTGTTATCTTAGGAATTGCTTTTGAACAACAAAATATTGCTTATATGGTTGGATTAGCATTTGGTATTGCAGCTTCTGCAAACTTCCCAATTCTTTTCTTATCTATTTATTGGAGAGGACTAACAACAAGAGGTGCTTTCTTAGGTGGATTAATTGGATTAATTACAGCTGTAACACTTGTAATTATTGGGCCAATTGTTTGGGTACAAATTTTAGGAAATGAAGAAGCTTTATTCCCTTATAAACACCCTGCACTATTCTCTGTAACAGTTGCATTTATTGCTATTTGGTTCTTCTCTAAAACAGATGGAAGTGATAGAGGAAAAGCAGAAAAAGAATTATATAGAGCTCAAAATATTAGAGCAAATACAGGTATTGGTGCAGCTGGAGCAGTTGATCACTAATATTAAAAATCAAAGAGTTATTCTCTTTGATTTTTTGGTTACTTTCTTTTATTAATTTTTTCTTATAATTAATAAATTAATAATAGAGATTTAACATGGACACACAAGAACAAATAAAATTTTTAAAAGCTATTCATCCTTTTGAAAACCTAACAAAAAAACAACTTGAATACTTTGCTGAAAACTTAGATATTGTATATTTAAAAAAAGAAGAGATAATTCAAAATTTCTCACAAGAACCTAGATTTTTATATTTTATTATTAAAGGTATAGTTCAAGAAAAAAATGAAGACTCTGAAGTCTTATCATTATATTCGAATCATGAATTTTTTGATTCTATTTCCTTAATTGAGAATTTTTCAAAAAATTGTTTTGTAACTACAGAAGAGACTATTTGTTATACTTTACCTAGAGAAATATTTATTCAAGTTCTACATGAGAACCCTGCCCTTGAGAATTTTTTCTTTCAATCAATTTCTGAAAAATTAAATGGAAATATAAACCATGAAAAAAATAAAGAATTAGTAAACCTAATGGTTGCAAAAGTTAAAGATGCAAGGGTTCATAAAGCTTTAATTCTTCCTTTTGAAACTTCTATTTATGAAGCAGTAAAACAATTAAAAGAAAAAAAAGTTCCTACATTATTATTAAAAGATAAAGAAAAAAATCTTCATATAGTAACAGATTCAGACTTTAGAGAAAAAGTAATTTTAAATAAAATGAGTTTCGATGATAGTGTGGGTAAAATTTCAAATTCAGGTCTAAAATATGTAAATGAAGATGATTTTTTATTTAATGCCCAACTACTAATGACAAAACATGGATTAAAAAGATTAATAGTAAAAAATTCAAACCATGATATTGTAGGAGTTTTAGATCAAATATCTTTATCTTCATTTTTTGCAACACATACATTCTCTGTTTCTAATGAAATTGCAAAAGCTACAAATGTGGAAGAATTAAAAATTGCAAGTCAATCTTTACTTAAGATTGTAAAATCACTCTATGCAAAAGGTGTAAAAGTTGCATTTATTTCAAAACTAATAAATCAATTAAATAGAAAAATCATGGATAAACTATTTAATATGATAGCACCAGAAGAACTCATTGGAAAATCTACATTAATTGTAATGGGAAGTGAAGGAAGAGCTGAACAAATTTTAAAAACAGACCAAGATAATGCTTTAATTCTAGATGATAACTGCAAAATTGAAAAAGCTAAGCTTGAAACTTTTACTAAAGAATACACTCAAACTTTAGTAGACTTTGGATTTCCTCCATGTGAAGGTAATATTATGCTTTCGAATCCTTATTGGTGTAGAACACAAAAGGAATTTAAAGACTTAATCTATGATTGGATTACCCATCCAAGTGAAGAAAAGTTTATGAACCTTGCTATTTTTTATGATGCTTTTTGTGCATCTGGAAATAGACAATTACTTGATGACCTAAAACAACACTTATTTAAAGTTTGTGCAGACTCTCAAAGTTTTTATATGCATTTTGCAAAGATAATTATGGATTTTGATGTTCCTCTTGGTTTCTTTGATGGTTTTGTTTTTGATTCAAAAGATAAAGAGCATAAACATGAATTAGATATAAAAAAAGGTGGTATTTTCATTGTTGTTCAAGGAGTTAGAGCTTTATCCTTAGAATATAAATTAATGCGAGTAAATACTTTAAAAAGAATAAAAGAATTAACAGATAAAAATATATTCACAAAAGAGTTCTCTCAAGAATTATCAGAAGCTTTTAATTATTTAAATTCATTAAAATTAAAATCTAATATTGAAAAAATGGACTCAGCTCAAACTATTGATAATTATATTGATCCAGATAAGTTAAATAGAATGGAAAAAGATTTATTAAAAGATAGTTTTAAAATTATTAATAAATTAAAGAAAATTTTAGAAAGCCATTACAAGTTAAATTATGTTTAATTCAATAAAAAACTATTTCAATAGAAAAAACTTAAAAGATGAAAAATATGCTTTTTTATTTGATAAAGCAGTAGAAAATGAGTATGTTTGTTTTGATTGTGAGACAACAGGATTAAATCCTTTAGAAGATGATATTATATCAATTGGAGCAGTTTTAATAAAAAATAATACTATCGTAGCCAGCAAAAAATTTGTTAGATTTATAAAACCTAAAACAAAATTACAAATTGAAGCAATCAAAGTTCATCACATAAGAGAATGTGATTTAGAAGAAGCAGAGGATATAAATATAGTTATTGAAGAGTTTTTAGAATTTATTGGTAATAGAAAACTTGTAGGATATTATTTAGAATTTGACATCGCAATGATAAATAAATATTTAAAACCAAAATTGGGAATAAGATTACCAAATAAAGCCTATGAAGTTTCTGCTATTTATTATGATTATAAGATAGAAATGATTCCTCAAAGCAATATTGATTTAAGATTTGATACTATCATGAAAGAGCTTGATATTCCACCTTTTGGGAAACATGATGCTTATAATGATGCAATAATGACAGCTATGATCTTTTTAAAATTAAAAAATCAAGCTAAGGTAAAAATAAAATAAATACTTTCATAATATTTATATTCTTCTTTGGTATAATTGCATTTTAAACCAAAAGGAGAAAAAATGTTAATTCTTGTTTTAAATGCAGGTAGTTCATCATTAAAATATCAACTTATTAATCCTAAAACTGCCGAAGTAAAAGCCTCAGGTTTATGTGAAAGAATTGGAATAGATGGTGTAATGAAGCATGAAATTGCAGAACACAGAAAATTAGAAATTGAACAACCTATGCCAACGCATAAAGAAGCTATTGAGTTTGTCTTAAATATTTTAACCCATGATGATACTAAAGTGATTGAAAATATTAATGAAATATCAGCTATTGGACATAGAGTAGTTCATGGAGGAGAATATTTTAAAAAATCAACATTAATTACAAAAGATGTTTTACAAAAAATTGAAGAACTAATACCTCTAGCCCCACTACATAACCCTGCACATATTTTAGGTATTAAAATTTGTCAAGAACTTATGGCAGATAAACCTAATGTTGCAGTATTTGATACGGCCTTTCATCAAACAATGCCAGAAGAAAATTATTTATATGCTGTTCCACATGAAGATTATATAGAACACCACTTAAGAAAATATGGATTCCATGGAACAAGTCATCATTACGTTTCAAATGAAGCAATTAATATGCTAAATAAAAAAGAATCAAAAGTAATTGTATGCCATCTAGGTAATGGTTCATCAATATGTGCTGTTAAAAATGGAAAATCTATTGATACAACAATGGGTCTAACTCCTCTTGAAGGACTTGTTATGGGAACAAGAAGTGGAGATATTGATGCAGGTGTAATCCCTTATTTAATGGATAGAAAAGGCATGAATTCCCATGAAATAGTTGATTACTTAAATAAAAAATCAGGGATTCTTGGTGTTTCTGGTATTTCTTCTGATTTAAGAGAAGTACTAAAAGAAGCAGAAGATGGAGACCATAGAGCAAAAATTTGTATTGAAATGATGTGTAATAGAATTAAAAAGTATATTTGCTCTTATATGGGACAATTAGGTGGGGCAGATGCTATTTGCTTTACAGCTGGTATTGGAGAAAATGCAGATGTTATTAGAGAAAAAGTTTGTACTGGTTTAGAATTTCTAGGTTTAGAAATAGATAAAAAGGAAAATAAAAAAAGAAAAAGTGGAAATAGAGAAATACAAAAAGACTCTTCTAAAATTAAGATATTTGTTATTCCAACCAATGAAGAGTATGTAATTGCAAAAGATACATACAATTTAGTAAAAAAAGCTTAAGCTTTTTTTACTAACAAAATAGTTTTACCTTATTAAAGAATTAATTTTATCTCATATTCATTTTTTTTCTTAAAAAATGTTTATTAAAGTAACATTTCTTTATTTATGTAAATATTATGTACTAATTTTATACAAATGAACTAATTTTACACATTACTTGAGCCATTTTTTTACATAAATGCTACTTTTATGCTACGCTTTGTATAATAAAATATATAAATATAGTGAAAGGACGGATATATGGGTTTAATAGAGAACATAAAAGAAAATGCAAAGAAAGAACTAAAAACAATAGTTCTTCCAGAATCTGAAGATGAAAGAGTTTTACAAGCTGCTCAAAAGGTTCTTGAAGA
>NZ_NXIE01000007.1 GCF_004116625.1 Halarcobacter mediterraneus | reverse complement strand
CTAAAGTAAATCTTGAAGTAAACCAAAACCTAAATATAAATAAATATTTTAGTTGGAAGAACTCTTTACAGCTTCAATATGCTTTAGGAAATAAGAATTTAGATGGAAGTCAGGATTTAAGTATTGGGGGAATAAATGGAGTAAAGTTATATCCTCAAGGGGAGCAAAGTGCTGAAAATGGATATATTTTTAACACTGAACTTTTTTATAACCTACCAAACTTCAAAGGTTTAAATTCTAAACTTAGTATTTTTTATGATATTGCAAAAGTTAAGATGAGTAAAGAAATCTCTAATGAGCCAAGTAAAACATATCAAGATATGGGTTTAGGATATTATGCTTATTTTAAAGACTTTTTTATAAATGCTCATTTAGCTTATAAACTTGGTAATTCTAATATTGAAAGTGAAGAAGACTACAACTCTAAGTTTATATTTCAAGCTGGTTGGGTGTTTTAAAACCTTTAAACACTATTCTTTAAAGGCTTAAGAAAATTTGATAGAAGTCTTATTGCAACCATTACAATAAGCACTTCTAAAATTGCCGCTAAAATAAAAGCATAATAATAAAACTGTGTAATAGAATGATTATTATAAGCAATTGTAGCTACTGCAATTAAAAGAGTGATAGGCATGGAGTGAGAAAGACCTATCATAAAAAACTTATTCCAACCCATTTCTTTAATAAAAAGCATTGAAGCAAAAAACCTAATAGCAATCATGGCAAGAGCTATATAAAATGCTTTTTCAACTAAACCATCTTCAAATAAAGATTCAAGTTTAAAAGAAGAACCTACATATATAAAGAAAATTGGAACTAACCATCCAAAACCAAAGTGCTCTAATTTATGAGGAAGTTGCTTATTATGTTCTTCAAAGAATGTTGTTATAAAAGTACCTGCAATAAATGCTCCAAATGCAACTTTTAGATGTAATACAAGCATAACAGCAATCATAACAAAAAATATACTCATTGATAGTCTAATATCTTGTTCTTGATGGTCATTTTCTGGCATTAGTGCATTTTTTATTTCAGGATACCACCAAATAAGATTGTGAAATAATTTATAAACTACAACCATAAAAATCAAGAAAAGAACAAATAAAACCATAGTTTTATAAAAATCAAAATTTATTCCAAACTCTAATGCTGCAGTTACTGTTGTAAGTACTATAATAGAGATTATTTCACCAATTAAACCAACGGTAATAGATAATTTAATCCATTCAACATCTCCATACTCTTTTTTTAAAGCAGCTAATAAACCAATGGAGATAAGAGGTAAGATTACAATAAATATATATCCTATATCTAAATAAAAGCTAATAAGGGCTGCCAAAGAGAAAAGTATAATATTATAAAAAATCGACTTCTTAAGTATTATGGAAGAGGTATTTATAATCTTTTTTAAGTCTACTTCCAATCCCGCTAAGAACATCAAATATAAAAACCCTAATTCTGCTACTAAAGACAAGTTTTCATTATGAGTAATAAAAGCAAAATATCCAGCAATAGCTCCTAACATAATCTCCACAGTTATAGTAGGTAGTTTTAAAGCTTTAGAAATCAAGGGTGAAGTAAAGATAATTAAAGAGATTGATATTATTATTAAAATTTCTTCACTCATTAATTATCCTAAAAATTACTTTCTTTCTCTAATAACTTTGATACCTTGCTTTTCAAGTTCAGCAATATCATCAGCAGGAGTTCTTCCAGCAGTTGTTAAATAATCTCCAATTACAAAAGCATTTGCACCTTTTTCAAAAATTTTATACTGTTCCTCACCAAACATTAATTCTCTTCCTCCTGCAACCATTATTTTCATTGCATTTGGAACCATTTTTCTAGCTAGTTCAATTAGCTCAAAAGCTTGTTCTCTTGTAATTGAATTTTCAACTAAAGGTAATGCTTCATTTGGATGGAAAAAATTTAAAGGTACATTCATAGGTTCTAATGATGCAATTGATTCAAGCATAGAAACTCTTTGTTCTTGAGTCTCTCCTAAACCAAAAATACCACCACATACAAGTCTTAAACCTACTTCTTTTACATTTTTACAAGTTTCATATCTTTCATCCCAAGTATGAGTTGTAACAATTTCAGGGTAAAAATCCCTTGCTGTTTCAAGATTATGATTATAAGCATCAACTCCTGCTTCTTTTAAAGTTTGTAGTTGTTCTACTGAAGCTGTTCCATTACAGGCAATTAAAATAAGTCCTAAATTCTCTTTTTTAACTGCACGTGCTGCTTCACAAACAAAAGCCAATCTTTTGTCATTTAAACCTTTTCCAGCTGTTACAAGACAAAAACCATTTGCATTATTTGACCTTGCTCTTTTTGCTTCTTCTACTATTTGTTCAATTGCTTTCTTTTTGTATCTTTGAATATCAGCTTTATACTTTACACTTTGAGTACAAAACTTACAATCTTCATTACATGTACCACTTTCTATATTACAAATAGCACATAAAAATATTTCTTTATTTTCGCTCATATATTATCTCTTTTTCTAAAAAAGTGTTTTCATTTATATCTTTTGAGTAATATTTGATTATATACTCATTTTCATTAATTTCTAACATCACACACTCAATCAAAGGTTTCTCTCTAGCACAAACCTCACCAGGATTTATAAATAGGGTTCCATTAATATATTGACACTCAAAAATATGAGTATGCCCGTAAATAACGATATCACTATCATTTGCATTTAAATAAAAAGGTAAATGCATTAATTTAAACTTTATATCTTTTATCTTGAAAAGATATGGTTCTTGTTTTATATTATATTTATTTGCAAAAGATAATAAAGTGCTATCATTATTGCCAAAAACTGATATATATTTAAGTTTTGAATTTTCTAAAAGTTGTAGGTTTTCTTCAATACATAAATCTCCTGCATGAATTAAGTATTCACACTCTTTGCTCTTTAAATGCTCAATTACTTCTTTGGTATAGTCACTTTTATAGTGACTATCCGATAATATTCCTATTTTCATCTATTTAGTTGTTTTTTTGGTAGCTGTCGTTTTTTTAGTTGTAGTAGATTTTTTTCTAGTTGTTTTCTTTGCTGTTGTCTTTTTTGCACCTGTTTTTGACTTAGGGTCTTTTTCTATTATTTCTAATACTTGCTCTACTGTTAAATCTTCAGCTTCAATACCTTTTGGTATTTTAAAGTTTTTTCTTCCTTGTTTTATATAAGGACCATATCTTCCATTTAAAACTTGAACTTTTTCTTCAGGGAAATCTTTAATTAAAGCTTTTGCTTTTGCTTCTGAAATCTCTTTTATAACTTCTTTAGCTCTTGCTTCTTCAATAGTATAAGGGTCATCTTCTTTTAAAGAATAGTATGTCGATTTAACTTGTAAATAAGGACCAAATCTTCCTATATTTGCTTTAATATCTTCACCCTCATTTGTTTGACCAACAACCCTTGGAAGAGTAAATAAAAATAGTGCTTCCTCAAGTGTAATTGTATCCATATTTAGATGATCAGGAATAGCTACAAACTTTGGTTTTTCTTCATCATCTTTTGTTCCAATTTGAACAAAGGGACCATATCTTCCAACTCTTGCACTAATAGGTTTCCCCGATTTAGGGTCAGTTCCTATTTCTCTGATTTGAAGATAATCTTCTTTATTTACACTCTCTTCTTTTTCATCAATAGTCTTTTTAAACCCACCATAAAAGTCAGTCATTACTTGTTGCCAAGCAATTTTTCCTTCTGCGATATCATCAAACTCTTCTTCTACTCGCGCTGTAAATCCTAAATCAACAATTCCAGGAAAATGGTCAACTAAAAAACTATTTACAATTTCGCCTGTTGGAGTTGGGGCAAGTTTTTTATCTTCTGTTTTTACAACATACTCTCTTTGTTGAATAGTTGAAATTGTTGGAGCATAAGTTGATGGTCTTCCAATCCCTTCACTTTCCAATTTTTTAACCAAAGAAGCCTCTGTATATCTTGCAGGAGGTTTTGTAAAGTTTTGTTCTAAATCTAATTTTTCTAAATTCAAAACTGTATCTTTTTTAATTGTAGGTAAGATTTTTTCACTACTATCTAAAGCACTTTCAGGATTATCACTTCCTTCTGTATAAGCTTTCATAAATCCTGCAAATACAATTCTTTGTCCTTTTGATTGAAACTCTAACTCTCTATTTTTACCTGCAATAATTTTATAAGTAGTATTTGCAATAATTGCAGGTGCCATTTGAGTTGCAAGAGTTCTTTTCCAAATCAAAGAATAAAGTCTATATTGAGCATTTTCTACATAAGGTTTAATATCACTTGGCTTTAAAGCCATATTAACTGGTCGAATAGCTTCGTGAGCTTCTTGCGCTCCTTTTGCTTTTGACTTATAAACTCTTGGGCTATTTAAAGAATACTCTTTTCCATACTCATTTTCTATAACTTCTTTTGCAGCACTAGTTGCAACTTTTGAAAGGTTTAATGAATCTGTTCTCATATAAGTGATTAAACCACCTGTATGATTTGGAATATTCCCAACATTTCCTTCATATAATTGCTGTGCAATTACCATTGTTTGTTTAACTGAAAGTCCTATTTTTCTACTTGCTTCTTGTTGTAAAGTTGAAGTAGTAAATGGAGCGGCTGGATTTCTTTTTGATTCTTTTTCTTCAATATCTTCTAAAATAAAATCTGAACCCAATGCTGAAGCTTCAATCTCTTTTGCTTCTTGTTCATTTTTTATTTTTTTAGCTTTCCCTTCAACCTTTGCAAGTTCTGCTTTTAACTCAGGATTATTAAAACTTGATTTTATTTTCCAAAATTCCTCTGGTTCAAAAGCTCTAATTTCATTTTCTCTATCAACAATAATTCTTACTGCAACAGATTGAACTCTACCAGCACTTAGACCATATCTTACTTTTTTCCAAAGTAATGGAGAAAGTTCATAACCAACTGCTCTATCAAGGATTCTTCTTGCTTGTTGAGCATCTACAAGATGTTGATTTACTTCCCTTGGATTATTTATTGCTTCTATAATTGCATCTTTTGTAATTTCGTGAAAAACTATTCTTTTTAAAGGGTTTTTTTCTATTTTTAGTGCAGGAATTAAGTGCCAAGCAATAGCTTCACCCTCTCTATCCTCATCGGCTGCTAGGTAGATAGTTGTATCTTTTGTGATCTCTTTTTTTAAATCACTAATAACTTTTTTCTTATCAGTTGAAACTAAATACTTTGGTTCAAAATTATTCTGTGGATCAAATCCTAACTTTGACTTTGGAAGATCTCTAACATGACCCATTGAAGCCATTACTTTAAAATCTTTTCCTAGAAACTTTGATATTGTTTTTGCTTTTGCAGGAGACTCTACTATTACTAAATTTTTCACCAACATACCTTAACACTAAAATTTAAGCTTTGAATTCTAACATAAAAAAATGAAAACTCTATTAAGCAAAAATTTCATAAGCTTTTATTTTCTACTTGCATTTTTACATAAAACTCCTTTAAGGTCTTATCCATAAATATCATTATTTAAAAAAGAAGCACTTTTATTGTCAATCCAAGTATCTTTTTCTAAAGAAATAGTTTTCTCTTCATCTTTTCCTATAAAAAAATTATCTTCTTTTGCAAATCTTTTTAGCATCTCTCCATAATAATCTATTTTAGATTCTTCTAACTCTTTTATCAAGTGTTCTACAAGTAATTCTTTTTTGTATATTTCAAAGATATCTTCTTTTTCTCCTGTTAAAAATCTCCCATCTTTTCTTTCTAAATTATTTAAATCATATCCTGTTATTTCTAGTATTTCTTTTATTAATTTATTTTGTACTTCTTTATATGTAAATTTATCTGAATTTATTATTTCTGTATCTTGTTCTTCTGTTCTTTTATTTTTTTCATATTCTATTATTTTTGCTTTTTGCATTTGTTCTATCCAATCTGTTTTTCCTGTTCCAAAGTTCTCACTCTGGGCTATATCATAGAAAGAACCATTTTCATACTCAATTGAAAGCACTAAATCTCCTACATTATCAATACCTCTTTGTGCTAATTCATCCATATCTTCTTTATACCCTGTTATAATATATCCTTTTGAAAATTCTGGGATACTTGAGTCCTCTTTTATACTCTTTTCAAATATCTCAAAAACATCTTCTCCTTTTTCTGTCACAAATCTTCCATCTACTACATTTAATTCATTTAAATAATATCCTGTTGCATCACTTACTGCTCTTATTACGGCTTGTTTCATACTCTTATCTGTACTATACTGACTTGAATCAGCTGATAGACTTGAAACTATATGATAAAACAGTTCTCTTGAATTCTCTGCTGTTTCTAATACTTCCTCTATCTTCTTTTTTAAGCTTTCATCTTCTGTTCCATTTACTGTTACTTTATATCTATATGGATCTATTGTAAACGTCAACTTCTCATCTTTTTCTATCTCTATTCCTCTTAACTGTAATAATTGTTTAAATTGTTCATTTACTTTCTCTCTATTATATGCTTTTCTCTCTGCTATCTCTACATCAAAAAAAACTGGTGCTCTATCTCTAAGAACTGCATCATTTGAATTATAAGAGGATAATTTATTATTTCTTAAGTATGAGTACTCTTGATGGCTTGCAATATCTCTTTCAGCCTTTGTCATATCTTCTATATAATAAGGTGAGTTTTTATTATAATACTTAACATGAATATGTCTTTCTGGATTTTCAAAAGTTTTATTTACTTCATTCATTCGTGCATAATGTTCATCTAAAATTTTAGTTTGAATAACTCTTTCTTCATAATAACTCTTTCTTCATTAACATAACCATTTCTACTCTGAATGATTGTTTTACTATTTAAAGATTCTAAAGATACTGTTTTATTTTTTATCTCTTCTTTAGGAGTAGAACTTATATTTATTTTATATGATCTTTCTATATCACTATTTTCTATATTTTCCTTATTTGTACCTTTCTTTATTTGACTGTAACTTTCTATTGGTACATATTCTACATTTGAGTCTATCTTCATTTAAACTCCTTCACAATTCTTAGTATTAGATTAATTGTAGTAATTTAAGTCTTTATTATTTCTTAATAAATTTATTTATATATTATTTTATGGAGTTTATTTATTTGTAGATTATAATTTCTTCTTCAATTTCAATATTGAAGTTTTTTTTGATTTTATCTTTTGCAAGATTTATTAAGAATATAGCATCTTCAAAAGAACCTTTCCCATGATTTACCAAAAAGTTAGAGTGTTTTTCACTAAAGCTCATTTCACCCTTTTTAAAACCTTTTAAGCCTACAGCTTCTATCAATCTTCCAGCAAAATCATCTTTAGGGTTTTTAAAACAACTTCCTGCACTTGGCATTTGAGGTTGATTATCTCTCATTTGTTTGAAAAGTTCTGCTTGTTCTTTTGAAAAACCATACTCTATATTGAATACAACTTCATAAACTATTGTATCAATTTTAGTCTGTCTATATGAGTATTCAATATCCTGCTTTTTCATATAACCATCTTTCGTTTTAATTGAATGAATATAATTAAAAATTTCCCACTGTTTAAGACCTGCATTCATTTTAACCAAGCCACCAAGGCTTCCTGGAAGTTTTCCAAGAAATTCTAAGTTTGCTAAGTTATTTTTTTTTGCATAAGAAAGTAATTTTCCAGATTTTGTAGCACATCCTACATATAAAAGATTATCTTTTATTTCTATATAATCAAAAGCTTCCCCTAAAACTGCAAACTTAGGATGAGTATTTGAAATAAGTACATTATTTGCTCTTCCTAAAATAGTATACTCTTCATAGTCTGCAATCTCATTTATAACTAAAACTTGGGCTTTAGGTCCAATATGTATTGATGAATATTTTGAAAAATCAATCTCTTTAAAATAGTTTTGATACTCTTCTTTTTGCTCAACCATTAGTTAGCTCTTAATTCCTCATATTCACTGGGAATCAAAAAGTCTTTTGCTTTGATTAAACTTGTATAAAACCCATGTTTATATCCTAACTCATATAGTTTATCTAAAGCTTCATATTGAAGTTCACTTAAATTAACCGAATTATCATTTGCATAAAGGTCTAAATAGTTATCTAAAGTATTAGCATCAACTCTAATTAAACCTTTCTCAAGTAACATAGGCGCTAAGACTTTTCTGTTTTTATTTGCTACTTCAACTGCTTTGATTAAAGTATTTTCATAATCAATTGCACTGTGAAGAGGAATTGACCTTCTTAAGCACATTCCCCCAAGAGGTAAAGGTAAACCTCCACCACTTAATTCTTCCCAAATATCCCACATTTCCCGTTCAACTTCAAGTTCTTTATCAAAAGTCAAAATTGATTCATGGATTAAAACACCAGCATCAACAGTTCCATCTAATACTGCTTGTTCGATATCTAAGAAGTTCATATAAGTAATTCTAGCTTCTGGGTAAGCTATTTTAAATAAAAGTGCATTTGTAGTAAACTCCCCACTAAGAGCTACTTTAAAATTTCTTTTTAATTGTTTATCTTTTTTCTTTACAAGTTTTGGACCATAACCCTCCCCAAAAGATACCGCAGTTTTTAAAAGTGCATAATCATCTTTAACAAAAGGATAAAGAGCAAAAGAGATTGCACAAATATCATACTCACCTTTTAAAGTAGCTTGGTTTAAGGTTTCAATATCTGCTGCAAGATTTTCAAAAACAGCATCTTTAGGACTTACCCAACCAAATTTTATAGCATAGTACATAAAAATATCATCAGCATCAGGAGAGTGTGCAACACTAATAGTTTTCAATTTTTTTCCTTAAATTTTTTATATTTGGATTGTATCAATAAGTAAATTACTTTTTGATTTAACGAAAATTTATCTATATCATAACTTAATAACTTTACTTAAGTTATAATAAAATAAATATTCTATTAATAAGGGAAATAAAGTAATGAAAAATAAAGTAGAAATAGAAGAAGAGTTAAGAAAAACTAGATTAATAATAGATGCCCAACCTAATATTGTAATTTTGACAAATGGAGAAAAGTTACTTGATGCAAACCAAGCTTTTTTAGACTTTTTCAAAGTTGAGTCTGTAGAAAAATTTTTAGAAAAAACCGACTGTATTTGTGACTTTTTTATTAATGATGGTTCAAATAAATACCTACAAAAGGTTTATCCTGATGGTACTAGATGGGCAGACTTATTAATTCAAGAGCCTGATTTATTACATAAAGCTATGATTTTAAACTCTGATGGTGAAAAAACAATTTTTGAGGTAAAAGGAAATAAACTTATAGACCAAAACAATACTTATTTCAATCAAGATGTAATTGTCTTTTCAGATATTACTACAATGGAAAATCAAGCTATTCTAATAGCAGAAATGGAAACTCCAATTTTAGAGATAAATGAACAAACAACACTTATTCCACTAATTGGTATTTTAGACTCTGTAAAATCTCAAAACCTTATGGAAAATATTTTAATTTCTATTAAAGAAAGAATGACAAAAGTAGCTATTATTGATATTGAAGGTATTGTTATAGTAGATAGTGCCGTTGCTGCTCACTTAATCAAAATAACAAAGGCTACAAAACTTATGGGATGTACAACTATTCTTTCAGGTATTGCGCCAGAAGTTGCTCAAACAATTGTAAACTTAGGTATTAATTTAGATGGTATTTATACTACATCTACATTAAAAGATGCTATCAAACTTTCATCAAATTTTTAATTCCCATGAAAAGTAACTACTCTATAAATGAAGATATTTTAGTTCTTACGCTAAATCTTGAAGATACAAAACTTGATAACTTTGGAATAGAGCTTTTACAAATTATAAGAAAAAAAGCTCTTCACTTTGTAGTCTTTGATTTAGCACTTTTTGATGTTATTACTAGTGAAAATATCTCTTATATTGAAAAGCTTATTAGTATGTTAAAACTAAATGACATAGATGTTATTGTTTGTAATTTCAATGTTTATAGTGCTTCAATTCTTTTTCACTTTATTGATGAAGTTTCATTTAAAACAGAATTAAATATTCAAAAGGCTGTTAATGCTATTAAAAATATCAAAAAAAAGTGATATAAAAACTTTGCTAACAAATGCCCGTTTATTTTTGTTAGATAATAATATTTCCAATAAAAGCCAGTTACTAGAAATAAAGATTATAATATCTGAACTTATATATAATATTCAAAAACATACTCCAAAAGGCTATGTAAAACTAGAATTTACCTCTAACAATATTTTATCAATAGAAGCTACAGACCAAGGAGAGGGTATTGATGATATTAATTTAGCCTTACAAGATGGATATAGCACAAAAGGGACTTTAGGTTTGGGCTTTGCTTCAATTTTTAGACTTAGTGATGAAGTTGAAGTTGAGACAAGTGAAAAAGGAACAACAATAAAAATAAAGAAAAGAATTTAAAGTGTTAAAAGTAAATGTAGAAATAAAACCTTATAGTCAAAGAAATGAATGTGGAGACTTTTATGAACTTTTAGAATTAGAAAACTACTATTTATTACTCGTAGGAGATATAGGAGGACATGGTAGTTCTAGAGTTTATAGTATCGCAACAAATATAAAAGAACTCGTTAAAGAACACAAAACTGAAAGTTTAAAAAACTTAGTAACTTTAATACATACTCAAAGTTATTTAAAAAATAATGGAATGACTATTTTTCTAGCTCAGATTTACAAAGAACTACCTATGTTAAGTTATTGTGCAATTGGAAATACAAAGTCTTTTATTTATAGAAATAGAAAATTTCTTCATTTCAATTCACAAAGTGGTATTCTAGGTTATGATATTCCAAGAACAATTAAAACAAATCTTTTAAAACTTCTAAAAGATGATATTTTAATTATTTCAACCGATGGGGTAAGTATTCATGATTCAGAGATTGAACCTCTTATAAAAGAAACAAGAGATATAAATCTTTTGCCTGAAAAGATCATACAAAACTTTGGGAAAAAAGATGATGATAGTTTAACTCTTGTATTAAAATTCACAAATATCAAAAATAAAGCTTTTTCAACCTTATATAATAAACAAGAAGAACAAACTATAACAAAAGCTAATTCACCTAAAATAATAAAAAGAAGAGAGCCAAAACATTCACTTACAAGAACTAATCCTATTTCTTTAAATATAAAACAAAAAAATAGTTTAGAATTACTAAATAATGAATATTTAATTGTAGAAGATCTTCAAAAAAAACTACTTGCCTTTACAATTGAAAAACTTGATTCAATAATAAATTTTGAACAAAGAGATAAAGTCAAGATAAAAACTTTTTTAATTGAAGCCCTTGAATATTCTCAAATAGATATCTATTTAAATACTACTAGTTTACAAATATACATTCATAATATTGAATCACTAAAAGGTACTTTAGAGTTTTTATTTAATAACTACTATATATTTAAAAACAATTCTTGTATTATTCAAAAAGACTTTCTAAACCTAAATACTAAAAAGTTTGTCTGCAAAGAATTAAAAGAGATGTTAGCTTTAGGGTTAGAGGAAGAAGATTATAAAAAATTCAAAGAAAATGAAGAAAACCTAAAACTCTTGGCAAAGCAATCAAAACTTGCTTCAATGGGAGAAATGATGGGAAATATTGCCCATCAATGGAGACAACCGCTAAGTATTATTTCAACTATTGCTACAGGTATAGAAGTAAGAAAACAGTTTGATTCCTTAGATGATACAGATATTGTAGAAGAGATGAATGCTATTATGAAACAAGTAAACTATCTTTCTCAAACTATTGAAGACTTTAAAAACTTTATAAAAGATGATAAACAGTTTTTACCAATTAGTATAAAAAAAGTAGTGGAAGATACTATTTCTTTAGCCCAGTCAAGTCTAAAAAGCAGTCAAATTACTTTGATTACAGATATAAATGAAGATTTACAAATTAATGCCAATAAAAACGAACTTGAACAAGCATTTATAAATATAATAAATAATTCAAAAGATGCCTTAAAAGATAAAGAGGACAAATATATTTGGATTACTTCTAAAAAGATAGATGACAACTCTTTAAGTTTAAGTTTTCTTGATAGTGGAGGAGGAATCAAAGAAGATATTATTGATAAAGTTTTTGATCCTTACTTTACAACTAAACATCAGTCTATAGGAACAGGATTAGGTCTTTCTATGGTAGAAAAAATTTTAAGAGAAAGATATCATAGTAAATTAGAAGTAAAAAACAAAGACTTTGATTATAAAGGTAAAACACATAAAGGTGCTTGTTTTACAATAATCTTTTCTAAATAAGCTTTACTAGAGAAATCTCTCTAGTAGCCTGAAATTTGAACATAATATGAAATTATGTCTAAAAGTGGTTCTATTAAAAGAATAGAAAAAATCACTAGTATTCCACAAAAACCTATTATACCTTTTATAGAAACTGTAGCATTTTCAAGAAGTTTCTCACTATTTGGTTCTGGTTCTTTCAAAAAGATATGAACTATAGGTTTTAAATAATAGTATCCAGCAATAGCCGAATTTATAACCATAATTAGAGCTAAGATTATATATCCTGCATTTACAGCACTTCCTATTAAATATAATTTTCCCCAGAATAATGCAAAAGGAGGTATCCCTGCTAGTGAAAATAAAAATAATCCCATCATAAGAGCAGTAAAAGGTTCTCTTTTTATAAGACCTGAATACTTTTCTAAAGTATGGTCAGAGGAAAAGTTTGTACTATTTTTACTTCTATTTATCCAAAGCATTGAAAAGGCTCCAAGATTTGTGATTAAAAACATTAACCAATATAAAAATAGTGCCTGTGTTGCTTGTGTCGTCCCTATTAAAATAGCAGTCATTGCAAATCCAGCATTTGAGATAGAAGAATAAGCAAGCATTCTACTTATATCTTTTTGTAATAATGCAATAATATTAGGAATCGTGATAGTTAAAACAACTGTAATATAAAGAATTATTTCCACAAAAGGGTCACTTGCAGCAATAAAAATCTCAAAAAATCTTAAAGCAACTACAAAACCTGCTAACTTTGGAACAATAGATAAAAAACCTGCTAAAGCTGCCGTTGAACCTTCATAAACATCTGCTACCCAAGTATGATAAGGAACTAATGAAAGTTTAAACCCTAAAGCTCCTAACATAAATATTACCCCTAAAAGTACTAAAGGATAATTTTCAAAACTTGAAGCAACTAAAACTTCTGATATTTTTCCAAGTTCTACAGTTCCGGTTACTGCATAAAAAATTAAAGAACCAAAAGCAAAAAAAGCAGTTGATAAAGCACCCATTGTAAAATACTTAATAGCTGCTTCTAAAGCATTTAGTCTATTGTGCATTGCAATTATTGTATAAAGTGCCATTGAAGCTGTTTCAAGCCCTACAAGAATTAAGATAAGAGAATCAGAACTTACCATAAATTGGAAACCAGCTATCATAAATAAATAAAGAGCAAAATATTCAGGATATCTATATTCTTGAAATCTTAGTTTTCCCATTGCTGTAAGTACAAAAAATATAGAAGCTATTACAATAATTCCTTGGGATAAAATTGCAATTCCATCTACTAATAAAAGGTCAAAAAAACCTCTTACATCAGAACTAAAACTTGCTAAAGCTCCTAAATCAATCAATAAAAATAAAACTGTAATCATCACATAAAGGGATTTATCAAGTTTTTTATTTACTAAATCAATACATAAAATAAGTAAAGCCCCTACTATAGCTATAAGCATAGGAACAATTGTAGTAAAGTTTAAACTAGCAAACTCAATATCAATTGGTGTAATTTCATTCATTACTTATCTCCTTCAATTGAGTTTCTATCTATAATTTCAAGTCTTGTATTATCTTCCGCTGCTTTTATTTTCATCAAATCAACTAAAGCAGAAACAGAATTTTCTACAGGAGTTAAAATAGGTTTTGGATAAACACCTAAGATTATAACTAGGGCAACAAGAGGGATTAAAGCACTTAACTCTCTTTTGTTTAAATCTTTTAATTCTTTGTTCTTTTCATTTCTAACTTCCCCAAAGAAAACTTTTTTATACATTGTTAACATATAAACTGCTCCAAAAATTATAGTAAGACCAGCTATTAAAGTTAAAGTTGCACTTACTTTGAAAAATCCAAGAAGTGATAAAAATTCACCTACAAAACCAATTGTTAAAGGAAGTCCTATTGAAGCCATAAGCATTATGGCAAAAATCGTTGCATACTTTGGCATTATTGAAGCAATTCCTCCATAATCTTTAATCAGCTTAGTATGGGTTCTATCATATACAACTCCAACTAACATAAATAAAGCCCCTGATACAATACCATGGGAAATCATAAGAAAAATTGAACCTCCAATTCCTTCAACATTTAAAGCAAAAATACCTAAAATAATAACACCCATATGAGAAACAGAAGAGTAAGCAATAACTTGTTTCATATCTTCTTGAGCATATGCTACCATTGCTGTATAAACAATTGCAATTAAAGCTAAAATAGCCATAGGAATTGTAAAATAAACACTTGCATCAGGAAATAGTGGTAATGAAAATCTTACAAAACCATAAGTTCCCATTTTTAGTAAAACTGCTGCAAGTATTACAGAACCAATTGTTGGTGCTTGTCCATGGGCATATGGAAGCCAAGTGTGAAATGGAAACATTGGAACTTTAACAGCAAAACCACAAAAGAATGCAATAAATAACCAAAACTGCATATCAAATGGTAAAATCATCATATTCCAATCTTCTAAGCTAAAGCTATAAACTCCTGTTGTTAAATAGTATACATATCCTAAATAAAGCATTCCTACAAGCATGATTAAAGAACCTAAAAAAGTATAAAGAAAAAACTTTATTGAAGCATAGATTCTTAACTTTCCACCCCACGCTCCAATAATATAAAGCATAGGAACTAATGATAACTCCCAAAAAGCATAAAAAATAATTGCATCAAGGGCAAGGAAAACTCCAACCATTGTCATTTCTAAAAAAAGTATCGTAATAATTAAGTTTTTTAAATCTCTTTTTTCACTAAGACCTATTATAGAAATCATTGTCATAAAAGTTGTCATTATCACTAAAAACAATGAAATCCCATCTACTCCAACAGAATAATTTATACCATAAGTACTAATCAAAGGAATTACTTGTGTAAATTGCATTAAAGCCTCATTTACATCAAAATTAATCCAAAGAATAAGTGATAAAATAAACTGCAAGGCAGTAACAATAATTCCATAAGCTTTAATAGAGTCTTCTTTTACTAGAAACCCTATAAACCCTGCAAATGCTGGAAAAAATATTAATATTGATAAAATATATTCCATTTTAATAAACCCCTTGGCTTGCTACTGCTAAAACAATGCCTAAAACTAAAAGAAAAACTATTCCTAAAACCATAAGTCTTAAAGAACTTGATAGGTTCCCACTTTGAGAAACTCTTGCTTTATCTCCACTTTTATAAATAATTTTTGCAATACCATCAACTATTAAATCTATTACTCTCATATCAAAGACTTTATAAGCAATTATTGAAAGAAGAAGATATGATTTATTTACAATACTATCTATAAAATGTGGCATATAAAACTGATTTGCTAGTAGTTTATAACAAAATCTATTTTCAAAAGAAGAAGAAAAATAAGTTTGCTTTTTTCTAAATCTAATTATTGCAAAGGCAATTGATATTAAAACAATTGCACTTGTTGCAACTATTAAAAGATATATAGTTGAATAATCTAAATGTGCATTTAGTTCTGGAAGTTTTTTTGTTATAAACTCTACAAAAAAGCTTTTAAACCATCCTGCAGTAATAGCTAAAATAGCTAAAATAGACATTGCTACTATTACATAACTTTTTGCTTCGTGAGGATGATAGTTAAACTCTTTAAAGTTCTCATTTCCAAAAAATACATACATAATCAGTCTAAAAGAATAAAATGCAGTAAGACCTGCTGTTATAAATAATACAGTCCAAATTATATAACTATGAGTTCCAAAAGCAACTTCTAAAATCAAATCTTTTGAGAAAAATCCTGATAAAGGGAAAATACCAGCAAGGGCAAGAGAAGCTATTATCATAATAGTAGCTGTGCCTTTCATATGCTTATATAACCCACCCATATTTTTTATATTAATTTCATCATTAAGTGCGTGCATAACATTACCAGCTCCTAAAAATAGAACTGATTTAAAAAAAGCATGTGTTGCAAGGTGAAAAAGTGCTACCCAATAAGCTCCAAGTCCAGCAGCAACAAACATATATCCAAGTTGAGATAAAGTAGAAAAGGCAATGATTTTCTTAATATTTGTCGCAACCAAAGCCATAAGTGCTGCACCAATTGCAACAAAAGCTCCAAGTATTGCTATAAAGTTCCCTACACTTGGTACTGCTACAAAAATATCATTTGCTCTTATTACTAAATAAACCCCTGCTGTTACCATTGTTGCTGCATGAATTAATGCTGAAACAGGAGTTGGTCCTTCCATTGCATTTGCAAGCCATTGATTAAAAGGAAATTGTGCTGATTTACCCATAGCACCTATAAATAAAAGTATTGCAATAGCTATAATTAAACTATTATCTAAAGTAATTATATTTGCAAATACCTCATCATACTGTAAACTTCCAAGATTCCAGTAAATTAAAAACATTCCTAAAAGCATTGCTAAATCTGCAATTCTATTTGTTATAAAAGCTTCATTTGCTGCGTAAGAAGGAGAAATAGAAGAAAATGGTGACAGTGTTGAAAATGGTGATTTTTTAATATCACTTGTTAGTTCTTGATCTTTTTTATGATACCAAAAACCAATTAATCCCCAAGAACAAAGACCAACACCTTCCCATCCAATAAATAAACCAGCAAAGTTATCAGACATAACTAAAACCATCATTGAAAATACAAAAGCACCAAGCCAAGCAAAAAATCTATTAAAACTTTTATCATGTTCCATATAACCAATTGAATGAATATGAACCATAGTTGAGACTATTGTCACAACTACCATCATTACAACACTTACTTGGTCAACTACAAAGCCAAAAGGAATAGATAAATTACCAATTGCTATCCAATCAAATAGTTTTATTGAAACTACAACATCTGTTGTGTATATCATATATAAAAGTTTTAATGAAGCAAACATTGAAAGGGCAATAAAAAAAGAAGATAAAATTCCAATAAAAGTGCTTTTAGTTTTATTTGCAAATAAACTTGCTATTAAAGACCCAAGAAGAGGTGCAAAAAGAGCTATATATAAATAGTTTTCCATAAATAATACCTTAACCTTTCATACTTTGTAGAGTATCAAGGTTAATTGAACCTCTTTTTTTATACCAAAGAATAAGTAAGCCAAGTCCAATAGCAACTTCACTTGCTGCAATTGCAATAATAAAAAAAGCAAACATTTGTCCTGTCAAATCTCCATGGAACTTTGATACAGCAGCAAGTCCAACATTTACTGCATTTAGCATAATTTCTGTTGAGAAAAAAAGCATAAGAAGATTTTTTCTTCTTAATACTCCAATCATACCTATAAAGAAAAGTACACTTGACAAAATTAAGTACTCATTTAAACTCATTTATTCTCCTTTTCTTTATTTTCTAAAGCATCTATTTGTTCTTCACTAAGCTCGGTATATGAAATATCCATCTTTTTTCCAGCTAAAATAATTCCACCTATCATTGCAACTAAAAGCATTACAGCAGCAACTTCAAAAGGAACTAAATATTTTGTAAATAGTACAACTCCTACTTGTTGAGAGTTTCCTAACTCAGGATTAATAGCATAATAGGCTTCAAAATTTGATACAACAATTGGTGCAGTAAATATTAAAACTACAATTAAAGCTGAGATACCTGTTAATAAAAATACTAATCTTGGATTTTTTATATTCTCTTTTACAGTTGATAAAGCATCAAAAAACATCATACCAAAAGCATATAAAGCCATCACAGCTCCTGTATAAACTACAATTTGAACAGCTCCTAAAAACTCTGCGCCTAATAAAAAAAAGAAAGCTGAAATAAATATCATTCCAGCAGCTAAAGAACTTAAAGCATATAAAGAGTTATTTGTAAAAACTGTAATCAAAAACATTCCTACAGTTAAAAATGCGAAAAGATAAAAAGCTACAATCTCAAACATTCAAACTCCTTAGTATGAAAGTGGTGTTTTTTTAATTTTTTCATCTGCATCAGGAGATACAGCACCAAAACCTGGATACTCTTTTTGCTCTAGTAACTTATCAATTGGAGTTAATAAATCCTCTTTTAAAGCAAAATGAGCTCTTTGTTCACTGGCATTTTCATATCTTCCTCCATGAACAATTGCAAGTTCAGGACAAACTTCTGCACAATAACCGCAAAAAATACATCTTCCCATATTGATTGAATACTCTAAGACTTCTTTTCTAGAGTTTTCATCTATCTTAGTATCCATTCTAATACAATTTGCTATACATATTTTTTCACAAAGACCACATCCAATACATCTATTTTCACCTGATTCTAAAAGTGCAAGAAGTTTATGCACAGCTCTATATCTTGGTCCTATTGGAAGTTTCTCAGCTGGGTATTGAACTGTTTGCATTTCCCCTTTAAATAGTGCTTCTCTCATGATATTTAAAACAATACCAAGTCCTTTGAAAAGTTCTCCTCTAAAAGATCTTTTTACTACTTGTTTAAATTGTCCCCATGAAGTTTTTGGATAATTATCTTCAAATATATTTATATAATCATCAACACTAACATCTCTATTTTTTAATTTGTCTAAACTCATTATCAAATCCTAAAACATCATTACAAAACCAGTGATTAAAATATTTATCACTGCTAAGGGCATTAATACTTTCCAGCAAAGCCACATTAACTGATCTGGTCTAATATGAGGCCAAGAAGCTCTTGTCCAAAGGAAAAAGAAAATTAAAAACATAACTTTTAAAACAATTGCTAATCCCCCAGGTATAAAACCAAGGTCATTGAAACCACCAAGAAAAATAAGTGAAATTAAAAAACATATTGTAAATAAATTTGCATACTCACCTATAAAAAACATTCCCCATCTAAGACCTGAATACTCAGTTGCATAACCTGCAACAATTTCAGCTTCATGCTCCAATAAATCAAAAGGAGTTCTATTTGTTTCAGCAAAACCTGCAATAACAAATAAAACAAAAGCTAAAGGTTGAGACCAAATAATCCAATGAGTAAAACCACCTGCTTGATAGTTGTTTATATCAATTAAAGATAAACTTCCAACTAGCATAAGTGGTGCAAGAAGAGCAAGTCCTGAAACAACTTCATAAGATAGAAGTTGAATAGCTGTTCTTGCTCCCCCTAAAAGTGCCCATTTATTAGCACTACTCATTCCTGCTAATAATGGTCCATAAAGTCCTACGGAAGCCACACCCATTACAAATAAAACACCCACATTTATATCTGCAATAATTGGTCGTACTGTATATCCAAATAGTTCAAACTCTGGAAAAAATGGAACAGCACTCATTGCAATAAATGCAGTTGCTGCTGTAATTATTGGAGCTATCATAAAAACTGGTTTACTAGCATTTGCTGGAATAAAATCCTCTTTTGTAAAAAGTTTTATTCCATCTGCTGCTAGCTGTAAAAGTCCATGAGGTCCAACATTCATTGGACCTAGTCTTCTTTGCATAAAGGCTAAAACTTTTCTTTCTATATAAGTTGTAAATCCTGCAAGGGTTGCAAATACTGAAAGAACAATTATAGCTTTTATCACTGTTTCTATTAAAATTGAAGTTTCCATTTTATACCTTAGTCACACTTGCTTTTGCATATCTAGAATTTTCAAAGAAAGCTTTAGTATCTAAATCTTTTTCAAAAGTAGACACTAAAGCAATATCTCCATCAATCTGTTTTTCTATATAAGCTTTTAAAGTTCTTTGTATTTCACCTACTTGTACAAGAACTTCTTGATTTTCTTCTAATTGTAGTTTTTCAAACATTGACTTTGAAAAGAAAATACCTGATTGAAGTTTCTCTTTAAACTCATGGGCTATTGCTGTAAATTCATTAAACTGATTTATAGGATTAGCTTTATAAATAATAATTTCATTTTCATTTATACTTAAAGCTTCACTTTCTTTAATTTCTAAATCTTCTTTTACTTCAATAGTAAACTCTTTTAAATCATATCCTCTATACTCTTTTCTATCATTTCCAAAATAGTTAGGTAAATTATCAAACTCTATTTTTGAAAAACCTTTTTCTATTGGAAGTTCTTTTGTATATTCAATGGTATACTCAATATCATCTTCTAAAATAGTATTTGCAATATCATTTAAAACATAACCTTTATACTCAATTGCTGCATTTGTAGGAATTACTCTTTTATCAATATTTGAAAAAGTTCCTTCTTGTTGATTTAGAGCTGGAATATCTAATTTTTCATCAGTTTTATCATTATTTAAAGCACTTAATTCAAAATCTGCTTTTTCATTATATCCAAGAGTAAAACCACTATTTTCTTCATATAATTCATCGCAAATTAAACTAACTCCTAAAGTGTTTGTTTGAGTTGGAAGAATTAATACATCAAAAGAAGTATATTTATCTACTAATCCACAAAGTTTCCCTAAATTTTCATTATTTTCATTATGAATTAAATCTTCACCAATAATTAAAGAAAACTTGTCTTTTTTTGCTAACATTGAATCAAGTAACTCTAAAAAAGTTTCATCTTTTTCAATATCATCTAAGAACTTTGTATATTCATACTCAAGCTCTTTTTCCACTTTTTTAGGTACCATTTTAGATACCTCTTTTTCCTCTCCTGTTTCTTCATCTTTCACAAGTTCTATGACTTTTTCTTTGATTGTTTCAGTAACAGTTTTTACTCTTTGCTCTTTTTTTGAATCAAGATATTCTTGTATTTCACTTGGTAAATCTTTTCCAAAAAGATGTAAAAGCAGATATAAGATTGAGCTTTCAATATTTGGTTTATGATAAATAAACTCTGTAGTTTTACCTCTTTTGCCAACTTTTTCCATAACTGGATCTTGTACAGGATGAAAATATAAAGCACTTGCTTTATTCATGATAACACTATTATTAAAAGCATATCTTGCACTTGGTAAATCAGATTTTAAGTATGCTCCAATAGATACCACAAAGTTTGACTCATGTACATCTTTTAAAGTAGCCGAATAAAGAGACTTACCACTTATTAAGCTATAATTTTCTAAAAACCTTTTAAATCTATAAGCATCTTTATTTACTAATTTAGCTCCTGTTTTTAAAGCTATCTTTTGTAAAAGTAAAACTTCTTCATTTGTAATATATGAGTTAAATTTTATTGAATCTGCTTTTTTAAAAGCTTCAATTGCTTTGAAAAAAGCTTTTTCATCTTTTTTCTCTACTTTATTTTCAAAATCATAAGCAAACCTAGCTGCCCCATTCAATGTTGAATAATGATGTTCATTTGTTACACGATAAATTTTAGGGCTAGGATTATCAATTGAAGTATGTTTTGTTTCATAATACATAAAAGCACAATCACTAGAATGAGGATTTGCAGCTGGAATTCTTGTTAGTTCCCAAGCATTTGATTTATATTGAAAATCATTTGAAACTAAAGCACCCACAGGACAAACAGAAATACACTCACCACAATCTGTACAATTGTCTGCTTCAAATCCAATAAGAGATTTATTTAGCTTATTCCACATTGCGTAAGCATCTTTTGGCATCTCTTCTTTATACGATTTATCAATTACGTCTGAACCTCTTTTTACAGTACTTAAGGCATTTGATCCAATCATATCTTTACATACAGTTACACATTTTTCACAAACAATACAAAGACCTGGGTCATAATTCATAACACCCCAATGAGAAGTTGGTCTTGGTACATCTTTAATAGAATAACTTTGAGAATCAAGCTTCATATAAAGAGTATAGTTTTGTAATTCACACTCTCCACTTTGGTCACAAACTCCACACTGAAGAGGATGATTTACATCATAAACCTCCATGATAGCTCGTCTTTCTTTTTCAATGTTTGCAGTGCTTGTTGTTACATTCATTCCTTCTTTTATTTTTGCATTACAAGAATAAACTTGTTTCCCATCAGCTTCAACAAGACAAAGTCGACATGCTAAAGTAGGAGAACATCTAGTTAAATAACAAAGTGCAGGAATAAATATATCATTAGCTCTTGCTACATTTAAAATACTTTCTGATTCTTTGGCTTTAACAACTTTTCCGTTAATTGTTAAGCTTATTAATTCACTCATTATTCGGCCTTTTCTATCCCAACTTGTTTATATCGATAACCTTCAACCAAAAAGCTAATATTTTCTTTTTCTATAGGACATAAGGCAATTGTTCCATATAGGTCTTTATTAATTATAAACTGTTTTTTCAACCTTTGCCCTTCAAAATTTAAATAAACTTCATCTTTATCTTGAATCTTTGCAATTTTTGCAAAAGATTGGCTTCCAACTAACTTTTGGCAAGCTTCTTGATCAAAAATAGTATATACAACTGTTCCATTATAAGAGTGCAATTCTTCAACTTCTTCAAGGTTTTCATCAAGACAGGCATCAACAGCTTCTTGTGTTTTTTCATCTAAACAAATAATCTCTAAATCAGAGTATTTTTTAAGTGCTGCTAATATTTTTATTATATTTTCTACTCTTTCATGAGTTGTTATATCTCTTCCAACTAATAAACATTTTGAAGTTTTTTCTTCTTCTTTTTCTTTTGCTTCCTCAAACTCTTCTTCTCCAGCAGAACTTTCAGCAGAAATATACCCCATATCTAAATCATTTAAATATGCTTTTATCTCTTCACTTGGGTTTTTTACAAAGGTATCAAGAAGCATAGTAGCAATACCTTCTTCACTTCCTACTTCATATTTAATAAATTGAGAATAATAAACTTTTATATCCACATTATCTACAGGATGCATATAAATAAATTCTGAACTTTTTTTAGCAATTGATTCAATAATTGCTTCTTTGACAAATTCATTATCTTGAGCCAAAAATGACCCAAATGAAACTATATAATCACTATTTAAAATTTTTTCTACTTTATTCTGCATCTTCAACCTCTTTTTCTACTATCTCTTTAGTTTTCTCTTTTTTTACAACAATAGTCCAATCAACTTCATTAAACTTTATAGAATTCATTAATGTATATTCTGCTTCTTTTATTAAGTCAGCACTTTTTTGAACACAAGAAAAATCTCCTATTTCAAAAAGAAAAATTGCATTTTCCCCTTTTGAAACTTCTTTATCCATAAGTTCTAACATTCTGTCATAAAAATTATCTTTTAATGGTCTTAAATCAAATCTTTTCATTTTTTCTCTCTATCGGTCGATTTCACCAAATATAATATTTAAATTTCCAATAATGGTTACAACATCTGCTAACTGGTGACCAGGTAACATATCCTCTAAAACGCCGGTATGCCAAAAAGATGGTGCTCTTAATTTAAGTTTATAGGCATATGGAGTTCCATCACTTACTATCATATATCCAAGTTCACCCTTTGGAGATTCAGTTGCCACATAAATTTCACCTTTTGGTGGTCTCATACCTTGAGTTACTAAAACAAAATGTTGCATTAAAGAGTAATTTTGAGTCATAATATCTTCTTTAGATGCAGAGATATATTCAGGTGCATGTGCCATAAGAGCTGATTCACTGCTTTTATACATAGGAATAAGTTGTCTTAATATTTTTACTGATTCTCTCATTTCTTGAATATAACATTTATATCTTCCATAAGCATCCCCTGTACTTGCAATAGGAACATTAAAATCAAGTTCAGGATATAAACCATATGGCATCTCTTTTCTTAAATCCCATTTAACACCAGCTGCTCGTAAAATAACTCCTGTACAACCCCATGATTTAGCAAGTTCTTCATCTATCACACCTACTTTTTCTAATCTCATTCTCCAGATTCTATTTTCTGTAAGTAAGCCTTCATATCTACTAATTTCTTTTTCTAATTTTTCTAGATAATTTGCTAAATCTTCACACCAATTATCAGGTAAGTCTAAAGGAACTCCACCTATTCTAACTGCACTATGAGTAAGTCTTGCACCACAATAATCTTCTATTAAATCAAGGGCATATTCTCTTTCTCTAAATGTATATAAAAATACAGACATTGCTCCTACATCAAGGGCATGAGTTGCTAACCAAAAAAGATGGGACATAAGTCTATTTAGTTCTAATAGCATAGTACGGATTACTTCTGCTCGTCTTGGAACTTCAATTCCAAGTAGTTTTTCAACAGCAAGTGCAAAACCATAATTATCTGAAGTTGATGCAATATAATCCATACGGTCAGTTGTTGGCAAAAATTCATTATAAATCATATTTTCACCCATTTTCTCCATACCCCTATGAAGATAACCTATTCCAGGTCTTGCTTTTACTACTTCTTCCCCTTTTAACTCTAGCATTAATCTCATTTGTCCATGGGCAGAAGGGTGCTGTGGACCGAAATTTATCATCATAGTATTATCTTCATGCTCAAAGTTTATATTTTCAAAAAAGGGTTTTAATCTATTAGCTGTTTGTCGCATTTTATTTTCTCTTACTTTCTTTTATCAAGTGTAACACTTTTGTTTTCATCAAACTTTTTAATTATAGGTACTCCACCTTCTTCTTGATAAGCTAAAGGAGTTTGTTCTGGTTCTTTCCCATCACTAATATCAACACCAGAAGGAACTTCATGCCCTAACCTTGAAAACCTTTGGGTATCATATCTATCAATAAAAGCAGGATCTCTTATTTCAGGTCCAATTTCCTCTCTTGCTTCTTTTCCAAAAATTTTATCAATTTCATACCAAGAAGCAACCTCATCTCCATGAAGAGGATAAGTTTTTCTTAAAGGATGATCATACCAATCATCTGGCATTAAAATTCTTTTTAAATTTGGATGATTAATAACTCTTACTCCGTACATATCATACATTTCTCGCTCAGACCAATTAGCCATTTTAAAGACTTCATATACTGAGTTTAATTCTTGTTTTTCCTCTATAAAAGTTTTGATTCTTACTCTTTTTCTTTTCTTTAAAGATAACATTTCATAAAAAATCTCAAAACCATTTCTTTTTGCAAGATAATCAATTGCAGAAAGTTCTACTAACATCTCATAAGCTAAAACTTCTTTAAAAAACTTTATAACTTTTACATTATCTTCAGGTCTTATAAAAAGCACTAATTCATCTATTTCAATATATGAATTTAAGACTTCAAAATTATTTGAAAGTTCTTCAATATCTTTTGCATAAACTTCATCACTAGCAAGTTCTTTCTTTACTGTTTCAGGAGTAATATAAAATCTATCACTAGAGTATGATTTTTTTTGTACATCATCCTTAGGTGTATATTTTCTCATTATACAAGCCTTTTTTTCTTAATACTTCTAAAAATAGATTCTCTTCTAATCTTTTTTTGCAACATCATAAGTGCGTATTGTAAAGTTTCAGGTCTTGGTGCACAGCCAGGTAAATAAATGTCTACAGGAATTATTCTATCTGCTCCTTGAACTGTGGCATAAGTATTAAACATTCCCCCAGTATTTGCACATGAACCCATTGAAATAACCCATTTAGGGTCAGGCATTTGGTCATACAATCTTCTCATAAACTCTGCATGTTTTTTTGTAAGAGTCCCTGCTATAATTAGTACATCAGCTTGTCTTGGACTTGCTCTAAAAATTGTTCCAAACCTATCAAAGTCATACCTTGAAGCACCTGTTGCCATCATTTCAATAGCACAACATGCCAAACCATAAGTTAAAGGCCATAAAGAGTTTGACCTTCCCCAATTAACAACTTTATCTATTGTTGTTAATGCAATTGGTGCTCCACCATCTTTTAAATAATTTACTTTATGTTGTGCCATTCTAAGGCTCCTTTTTTCCAAGCATAAATAAATCCAATAGTTAGTAATAATATAAATAAAATCATTTCAATAAATCCAAACCAACCTAAAATTTGGAAATTAATTGCCCATGGAAACATAAAAATAATTTCAATATCAAATAAAATAAAAAGTAAAGCCATCAAATAAAACTGTATAGAAATACTACTTGGCTGTTTTGTAACTTCTGGCCCACATTCATAAAGGGTTGTTTTTAATTTTTCTGTATTTAGTCTTGCAATTTTTCTACCTAAAAATCTAGCTATAAAAACTAAACTAAGAAAAATACCAAAACTTAAAATAAACATTACAAAAACACCAAAATATGGATGTGAAAATTCCATATGTGTCATCTTTTATCCTTAAAATTATTTGTTTATATAATATCTTTTCTGAAGTAAAGCCCCCTCTTATAAGGAAAGCTAATACTTTATTGGTTCTTTTTTAAAAGAACCCTACTTTATTTTCCGAGTCAAAATTACCTTTTAATTCTTTTGAAATTTGTTCCTCAAAAGACTTATTTGTAAATAAAGGTTCATCTTCTACAGCTATTTTAAAAGCTGTATTTTTTATTACCATTTCTATTTGTCCACCTGTTAGATCATATTTTGCAAGCTTTTCTAATTCAAAATCTTCACTTAAAGGAAGGTTTATAGGAAGTAATTTTTCCCATAACTGAATCCTTTGTTCTAAGTTAGGTTTTTTAAACTCTATCTTATAATTAAATCTTCGAGAAAAAGCTTTATCAAGTGACTCTAAAAGATTTGTTGTAGCAATTAAAATTCCATCAAATCTTTCAATTTGTTCTAAAAAAATATTTTGCATTTGATTATGCATTTTTTCACTTCCACTTGCTCCACTTGGAGTTCTTGCACTTAAAAATTGATCTGCTTCATTTAATAATAAAATAGGCTCAGATTTACTTTTATCTCTCAACTCATAATATTTATCAAAAATTGCCCTAACATTTTTTTCACTTTCACCTACATACATAGAAAGAATTTTTGAACAGTCAAAACTAAGAACCTGTCTTTTTAAAGTTTTTGCAAAAGCTAAAGCTGTAAGGGTTTTTCCTGTTCCTGCAAAACCATAAAAAATAATTTTAGCTTCTATATTTCTTTTTTTATCTTTTATTCCCCATTCTTTAAGTCTATTAAAAACTTTTTTATCCATTTGCTTTAAAAGAGAATTTAAAACTTCTCTTGTTTTGTCATTTAAAACAACATCATCTAAAGTTTTACTTGTAAAAATCAACTCAAAAGTTTCTTGCTCTTTTATCAAAGTATCAAGCTTCATTTTAGTAGCTCTTTCTTTTTTATTAGTAGGATGAGAAATTTTATATAAAATTTCATCTGGAATAAAAAAGTTTCTATTTATTCCACCAAAAGGAGTTAAAACCTCATCATAATCAATAAGTCCACTTGAAACAAGCTTTGAACTTTCTTCAAGCAGTGATCTATATTTTATTTTTTCATAATCATCACTAGAAATAAGAGCAATCAAAGAGTTCATATCTCTAATTGTTCCATCTCCTCCTGAATACTCTTCTTTTAATAAAGCTAAAAATACCATTTGCTCTTGTTCATTTAAAGAGTGTTGTTTAAAAAACTCTTCTAGCATAATTGTTTCTGTTGTCTCTTTTACTCTTTCTTTTATTCTATTTTCTAAAAGAGTAAGCTTTGATCTAAGCCTATTTATACTAGGTGAATTTTCATCAAAATTATTTTTTACTAAATTTAACTGTTGGGCTAAATCTATTCTAAAAAACTGGTCTTGTAAATACTCAAGATGATCTTCATACTTTTTCACTTCTGGTAAAACAAATTCTAAAGAACCTTTTTCTAAAAGTTTTAAAAATGCAGGAGACAAAGTAACTGCAGAGTTTAATAACTCCAATTGAGACATATCATTTAATTTTAGTTGATCAAATCCACTTTGAACTAACCATCCAAGCTCAAGTAGAGATTTAATAAGTTGAATTTTACTTAAGTGCTCAAAATTTTTTATATCATAAAACTCATTTAAAATATCAATAACAATTAACGTATCTCTACCTGAGATATATTGCTTAGTAAGATATTGAAGAATTTTTGCTTCTTCCTTAGAACATTTTAAATGGGTAAAAAAGTTTGATGCTTCTACTTTTTCTGACTTTATAAAATCTACAATTTCTTTCATTTAATTTATTTTTTCCTCTATACTTTCATAAAACTTATTTAAATTCTCCTTTTTTGCAAAGGGTATTTTATAATCTTTATTTATAATTATCATTAAATTTTCTTTTTTTACTTCATTTATTTCACTAATTTTTAAAATTTGTCTATCATTTAGTAAATCTGGACTAAAACTATTAGGTATTTTTACTATTAAATCCTGACAAATTCCCTTGTATATACCCTTTGAATAGGTTACATTTAAACATTTTTTCTTTAAATAGTAATTTTCAATTTTTTGTAAATTAAAATTATCATATATATTTAAGGCAATAACAATAATAACTATCACTGCAAATAATACTAAAAAAATCATTTACACTCCATAATTTCTTTTTATTATATCAAAAGAAGGTTATTAAACAGTAATTATAGATAAAATAACAGCTATTGAAATAATTGATAATAATATTTCTAAAGTAATTATTGCAGACATTAATTTCAAATCACCACCTAGTTGTCTTGCTAAAATATATGAAGATGGAGCTGTTGGCATAGAACCAAATACAACTAAAACAGCTAAAGCTAAACCTTGAACTCCTAAATAAACGCCTATTAAGTAAATAATAAAAGGATAAATGATAAGTTTTATTAATAAGGCTAAAATCAACTCTAATTTAGCTTCTTTTATTTGAGAAAGATGAAGACCTACTCCAACAGATAAAAGACCCAAAGGAAGTGCTGCAGAACTTAAAATACCTAAAGTCTTTTCCAAGGGAGTAAATAAAGATATTCCAAAAAAGTTTAAAAATCCACCTACTAAACATCCCATGATTAAGGGATTTTTCACAATAGACAAAGTAAAAGATTTAATATCAATTTTGCTGTTTGTTGCATAAACTGAAAAGATTGAAATACAAAAAATATTAATAAGAGGAATCATAAAAGTCATTAATAAAGCTGCTAAAACTAAACCTTTATCTCCAAATATTGCATCAACCAAAGCTAAAAAAACATAGGTATTAAAACGTATTGAGCCTTGATAAATAGAAGTAAAAGAGTCTCCTTTAAATTTCTTTATAAACTTATTGAAAAGCATTAAAGCAATTGTTAAAATAACCATTGTCAAAAAAGCTGATAAAATAAAGTTAAAACCATTTATACCATCTAAAGAAGCTGTTGAAAGTTTATAAATTAATAAAGAAGGAAATAAAATATAATAAGTGAATTTATCAGAACTTACCCAAAATTCTTCATTTGGGAATTTAATTCTTTTAAAAAAATAACCTAGTAAAATAAGAAAAAATACTGGTAATAAAGCTTCAATAATATTTTGCATAAAAAATTATACTATTGTTTTGCTTTTATGCAAAACAACAAGGGAAGTTTATACCCTTGAAAGTTTATCTAATTGAAGTATCATATTTTTAGCAGTTTCTTCATTTAAAGCTTTATCATAACTTGTTAAAATCTCTCTTGCTAAAATATTTGCACCTAGATGTTGAAATTGTATTCTCATAGCTTGAAGACCTTTTTGTCCCCCACCACCAGAGTGTGTAGCTAAACCTACTACCTTTTCATTGAAAGCATCTCTCCAATCTTCTGTAGACCTTGAAGTCCATGCCATTGCGTTATTTAAAACAGGAGGCATTACACCATTGTATTCAGGGGCAACAACAATAAAAGCTTTTAAACCTAAAATTTTAATTGCTAAATCTTTTGCTATTTCTGGAAGTCCATTTTTTTCTTCTTCAACTGTACTATAAAGAGGTAAATTTAAATCTACTAAATTAATAAGTTCTGTTTCAACACCTAAATCTTTTGCAATTTCTGCTAACTTTTGCCCTAATTTTAAGTTGTTATTAGCACTTGCTACTAAAATTCCTATTTTTGACATAGTCATCCTTCATATATAAATATTATCTAGCATAATTGTATAACTTTTTTATAAGTTTATCTTTAAGGATTTTTAATAAATTTAAAAGATAAACTTCTCTATCACCTTAAATCTTTTATTTTTGATGAACTCATTAACTTTTTTTTAAAAAAAATCTTTTATATCAACATCTAATACTTTTGATATTTTATACAATTGCTCTATATTATAATGTTTATTTTCCAAACCTGCCTCAATTTTACTTACCATACTAACTGATTTATGTCCAATACTTAAAGCCAAATCAGTTTGGGATATTTTTTTCTTTTTTCTAATTTCTTTTACATTTTGAGCAATAATCTTATGAAAGTATTCTATCTCTTGATCGTCTATATCTAAATGCAATAACATATATTCCCTATAGTGAAGTTTTTTATAAGTTTATAAGAGATAGAATTATTATTATACTCCCTATAGGGAATAATATAGTTTTAATCTAGATAATTCAAAAAATTTTTAATATAAAAAGGTCTTATTATTATGAAAAAATTAATCAAAATATTAGAGAATAGAAAAATAAAAATATCTAATATGTGCTATAAAAACTATGAAATAAAAAACAATACACTTATTGTTAAAAAAGCTCATGGAATGGTTCCATCAACAATTGAAACTAGAGAGATGATAGATATTTATCAGATGTTTGAAAATGAAAAGAATATTGATTTTAAAGTTTTAGATAATGGTGATATTTCAATTGAAAGAGTAGGAATTAATAATTAGTAAAGAAGTTTTTACTTCTTCACTAAATCATATAAAGCTTGAATTTCTTCAGGCCAAATTGTTTCATCAATTGTTTCTAAAACCATTGGAATATCATCCATTCTCTCATCATTCATAATAAATTCAAAAGCATCCCAACCAATTTGTCCCATTCCAAGACTATGATGTCTATCCACTCTACTTCCTAGTTCAGGTTTAGAGTCATTTAAGTGCATACCCATTAAGTATTCTCGTCCAACAAGCTCATCAAACTCTTTCCAAGTTTTATCGTATGCTTCTTTAGTTCTGATGTCATATCCAGCTGTGAACATATGACAGGTATCTATACAAACACCTACTCTACTTTTATCTTCAACTTTATCAATTAAATATGCTAAATGCTCAAACTTATATCCTAAATTACTTCCTTGTCCTGCTGTGTTCTCTATTACTAGTTTTACATCATTTGTTGCATCAATTGCTTGATTCATAGATAATGCAATTCTATCTAAACACTCCTCTTCACTTATTTTTCTTAAGTGACTACCTGGGTGGAAGTTTAATCTATCAAGTTTTAGTATCTCACATCTTTGTATTTCATGCAAAAAACCATCTAGAGATTTTTGTCTTTTTTCTTCTTCAGGATGACCTAAATTGATTAAATAAGAATCATGAGGTAAAATATGTTTTGCTTCAATTCCTGTTTTTTCCATTTCCTCAAACCACTTATCCAAAGTTTTTGTATCAAAATCTTTTGCTTTCCATTGTCTTTGATTTTTTACAAAAAGAGCAAAAGCTTTACAACCTATTTCTCTTGCATTAATTGGTGCATTAAAAACTCCACCACTTGCACTTACATGTGCTCCAACATATTTCATTTTTCTTCCTATATTTTTCTTAGTATAAGTATTCATCTTACAAAAATACATCTTTAAACCCAATATATATTAAAAGTATTACTTTTATTCCTACTTTAAAAATTTAGCTAAATATTAAGCTATTCATAAAGAAACTTTTTAGTTGAAAATGTTTTAATTCTATTTATTTTTAAAAGATACAATAAAAAACTATTAACTAAATAATTTTGTATCTAAAGAAAGAACAAAATTTTAACCACAAGATTACAAGAAAGAAGGAAATTTTTTATGGAGAAAGTTGTAATTATAGGAGGTGGTTATGCTGGTATTTATGCACTAAGAGAGTTGGTAAAAAACAAAAATATAAAAATTACACTTATTGATAAACATACCTTTCATAACCTTCAACCAGAAGTTTACGATTTAATTGCAAACAAATCAAATATTGCAGATGTAACAATTGATTTAACCACTTTATGTATAGGACTAAATCATCCCTACTTAGAATACAAAAACTTAAAAGTTAGAAAAATTGATCAAAAAGATAAAAAAATCTTTACTGAAGAAAAAGAAATAGTAGAATATGACTATTTAATTATGGCAGCAGGAACAAGAACTTTTTTCCCTCCAAGTGTACCTGGACTTAATAATGCCCATGATATTAAAAAATTACATTGGGCAATGTTTTTTAAACAAAGTTTTGAAAATCAACTTTTTAATAAAATTCAAGATGAAGCAAAAAAATGTGATGACACAAATATTGTAGTTGTAGGGGCTGGACTTTCAGGGGTTGAGATTGCTGCAGAGATGGCATACAACTCAAAAAAATTCTTTAAAAGAGGGAATTTTTCATGTGATAATTTAAAAATCTCTTTAATTAGTAGTTCAGATTCCATTTTACCGGGACTAACAAAGGAATTAATTAGCATTTCTCACAAAAGATTAAAAGAGTTAGGTATTAATGTTATTACAAATACAAAACTTCAAAAATGTGAAGATAGCTTTGCTTACCTTTCAAATGGAACAAAAATTGATTACTCTTTCTTAATTTTTACAGGAGGGGTTGAAGCAAACCAGATTACAGAAGAATTAGATGTAAAAAGGAACAATAAGGGTCAAATTATTGTAGATGAATTTATGCAAAGTGATAAAGACAAAAGTATTTTTGCCATTGGAGATGCAGCTGAGATTAGAAATAAAGCAGGTGAAATAATGCCTCCAAATGTAACTATTGCGAGAATTAGTGGAATAAATGCAGGTAAAAATATTTTAAGACAAATTAAAAATAAAAAATTAATTCCTTGTGAACCAAAACTTGATGGGATTTTAATTGCCCTTGGAGGGAAGTATGCAGCTGGAAATATTTTTGACCTTTTCCATGTAAAGGGAAGAATCGCTTATGAAATAAAACATTATGTATTTACATCCTATAGAGCACCACTTCTAAAACTTATTAAAGCTGGTTATGCTAAGTTAAAAAAGAAATAATCTTTTTTAACTTAGTCTTTTAAAATTTTTATTAAAATATTGTTTTTTTTATCCCTATGAACTATAGTTTTCTCCTCTTTTTCAAACAACTCTTTTAAAAAATTTTCTTTATAAGATTTATGTAAATATTCTCTATTAAAACTTTTGGCATTTTGGCATTTAAAACTATCTTTACAAATTTGATTTTCATAAATATCTAAATTTAAAACAGTTGTCCCTGCAGAAAAAACCTCAACTCTAGTAAAATTTCCAAATTTAGATATAAAACCTTTATCGTAAAACTTTAATTTTGGTGTTTTTATAAGAATTGTTGCACTTGAAACAACTTTAGGTTGAGTGAAAGAACATGCAGTAAAAATAAATATACTAAAAAATATGAAAGCTAAATTTTTGATATCTAATCCTTTATTATAAAACTTTCTACTATAATACAGAAAAATTTATAATTATATAATCAAAGGTTATCCTTGTTAGTACATATATGTTGCGCAGTAGATTCACACTATTTCTTAGAAAGGCTGCAGGAAGATTTTCCAGAAGAAAAACTTGTAGGTTTTTTCTACGATCCTAATATTCACCCTTATAATGAATATAGACTTAGATATCTTGACGTTGAATACTCTTGTAAAAAGCTTGGTATTGAACTTCTCGAAGGTCCATACAATCTAGAAGAATGGCTTAAGAAGGTAAAAGGTTTAGAAAATGAACCTGAAAAAGGAGATAGATGTACTGTTTGCTATGATGATAGACTTGAAGTTAGTGCAAAAAAAGCTGTAGAATTAGGACATGATAAATTTACAACATCTTTACTAATTTCTCCTAAAAAATCCCAAGATAAATTAGAAAAAATAGGAGCTAAACTAACAGAAGAACTTAATTGTGAATTTATTTTCAAAGATTACAGAAGTGGAAATGGAACACAAATACAAGGTGAAGTTGTAAAAGAAAATTCTCTTTATAGACAAAACTATTGTGGCTGTTTATTTGGATTAACTGCCCAAAGAGAACAACAAAAAAAAGTTATGGATGAAATGTTTTCTCCCCTTTCTAATCAAGTTTTACCAGAATCAATAGAAAGTAGGCTTGAGCTATATAAAAAAAGAGATGAACTAGAAGAACAAGATATTCCATATCAAATAATAAAACAAAGATTTTTAAATTATAGATTACTAAGTGGAAGAGTTAAAATTGATAAAAAAGTAGTTCCTTCATATTTCCTTTGTTATTCAACTCTAAATAGAAAAAAAATGAATGGAAGAATCGAGTATGAAAAAGATGAAGTAGCATATTTAAATAGAGATGAAGTAAAAGTTCTTAGTATAGATATGTTTAACTCTATAGGAAACAGTACATATAGAAATGTAAAAAAATTAATGTTTAACCCACCAACATTTGAATCAGAATTAAATATTAGAAATGTAGTTACTAAGAATCCTTATGGACTATCTACTATTGTAGTTGTAGATGAAGTTATAGATGGTAAATATGAAATAGAACTTGATGCAGTAATATATGAAGATGTAAAAGAAGTGATTATATGAAACTTCTAGTTTGCGCAATGGAAGCTTCATCAAATATTCACTTAAAAGAGTTAAAAAAACACCTTAACCAGGATATAGAGCTAAAAGGAGTTTTTGATGACTCTTTAGGAAATCCTTTATATGACTTAACATCACTTGCTATTATGGGTTTTACAGATGCTATAAAAAAACTTAGATTCTTTTTTAAACTCCGAGATGAGCTTGTAGACTTAGCAGACGAATGTGATAAAGTTTTACTTATGGATAGTTCTGGATTTAATCTCCCCCTAGCAAAAAAATTAAAAGAAAGATACCCAAATAAAGAAATCATTTATTATATACTACCTCAAGCTTGGGCATGGAAGAAAAAAAGAGTTTTCAAACTACAAAAATTTTGTACTAAACTTTGTTCTATCATACCTTTTGAAAGTGAAATTTATACAGATAAAAAAAAGATTACTTATGTTGGTCACCCTTTATTAGATGAAATAAAAGAGTTCAAAGAAAAATTAACAAATTCAAATAAAATAGTATTTATGCCAGGAAGTAGAAAAACTGAAATCATAAATCATATGAATGTATATAGAGAACTGGCATCTAAAATAAAAGATAAAGAACACATTTTAATTATTCCAAAAAAATTTGATAAAGAATTTATAAAAAAGTATTATGGAGATATTTCATTATTTAAAATTTCAAATGATTCCCACGAAGAGTTAAAACAAGCAGAATTTGCATTTATTTGTAGTGGAACAGCTACTCTTGAAGCAGCACTAATAGGAACACCATTTGTTATGAGTTATGTAGCAAAAAAAGTAGATTATTTTTTAGGTAGACTATTTGTAAAACTTCCATATATTGGTTTAGCAAATATCTTTTTATACAAAGCAGGTAAGCCCCCCATTCACAAAGAATTTTTTCAAGAGAATGTAAGCTTTAATAACCTTTATAAAGAGTATGAAAATATAAATAAAAATGACTTTTTAGAAACTTCTAAAGAACTTAGAAAATATTTAAAACATGGAAGTTCTAAAAATGTTGCAAACATAATTCAAAGCTAATATTTTTTTAGCTAAAATAAATAATTTTCAAAAAACTTTAACTTAGGAACAAGAATAATGTTAGATATAAATGAGATTCAAGAAATATTACCACATAGATACCCTTTTTTACTTGTAGATAGAATTACTCAAATGGAAAAAGGCGTAAATATCTCAGGATATAAAAATATTTCTATTAGTGAACCTGCTTTTATGGGACACTTTCCTGGACATCCAATTTATCCAGGAGTACTAATTTTAGAAGGAATGGCTCAAGCAGGTGGAGTACTTGCATTAAAAAGTAATGACCTTTCAACTGAAGAATTAAAAAACAAAGTTATTTACTTTATGAGTATTGATAAAGCTAAATTTAGAAGTCCTGTAAAACCGGGAGACCAACTTGTTTATAAAATTGAAATATTAAAATTAAAAGGTAATTTAATCGTATTAGATGGGAAAGCTTATGTTGATGATAAGCTAGTTGCACAAGCAGAACTAAAAGCAATGGTAGTTGATAAATAAAAAATTAGGTTTTTGTATGAATAATATTCACAAAACAGCAATAATTGAAGAAGGTGCTAAATTAGGTGATAATATCACGATTGGTGCATATACGATTATAGGTAAAAATGTAACAATAGGAGATGGAACAATTATTGACTCTCATACTCTTATTGATGGGAAAACAAGTATAGGAAAAAATAATCATATTTTTTCCCATGCAAGTATTGGAACAATTCCTCAAGACTTAAAATACTCTGGGGAAGATGTTGAGTTAATTATTGGAGACAATAATAAAATAAGGGAATTTACACTATTTAATCCAGGTACAGAAGGTGGAGGTTCAAAAACAATAATTGGAAGTAACAATTTATTTATGGGATATGTTCATGTTGCCCATGATTGTATTGTAGGAAACAATTGTATTTTTGCAAACTGTGCAACTTTGGCAGGACACGTAGAAATTGAAGATTTTGTTGTAATTGGAGGGATGACTCCTATTCATCAATTTTGTAAAATAGGTACAAGTGTTATGGTTGCTGGTGGTTCTGTAATTACACAAGACATTCCTCCATTTTGTTTAGCCGAAGGTAATAGAGCAAAAGTAAAAGGTCTAAATCTAACAGGATTAAGAAGAAGGTTTAATAATAAAGAAGATATTAATGAATTAAAAAAAGCATACAAATTTTTATTTAGAAATAATGAATCATTAAAAGACCTTGCAACTGAGCTTTTAAAAGAAACATCTAATGAAAATGTAAAAAATATGTGTGACTTTGTATTAGAAACAACAAGAGGGATTCCATTTGATAGAAAGGCAGGAGAATAGTTAATGAGTAAAGAAATTGTATGTGATTTTTGTGGAGCAAAAGATAGCCCAAGTAATCCTGTTATAACAGGTGACAATGCAAGTATTTGTAAAGCTTGTGTAAGTGCTGCCCACGAAATAATGATTGGAAATACTCCCGCAGAAGAGCATTATGAAGAACAAGAAGTTACTGTAACAGAAGAGATAAAACTTAGAACACCTGCCCAACTAAAAGAGATTTTAGATGACTATATTATAGGACAGAATAGAGCAAAAAAAGTTTTATCTGTTGCAGTTTACAATCACTATAAAAGAATTTTTAGAAAAGATGAAATAGAAGATGACACTGAAATCAATAAATCAAATGTTTTATTAATTGGACCAACGGGTTCAGGGAAAACATTACTAGCACAAACTATTGCAAAATATTTAGATGTTCCTCTAGCAATAGCAGATGCAACTTCTCTTACAGAAGCAGGTTATGTGGGAGATGATGTTGAAAATGTTATCACAAGACTTATGCAAGCTGCTAATGGTGATGTAAAAAAAGCTGAAAGTGGTATTATTTTTATAGATGAAGTTGACAAAGTTGCACGTATGAGTGAAAATAGATCTATCACTAGAGATGTATCAGGAGAAGGTGTACAACAAGCCTTATTAAAAATAGTAGAAGGTTCAGTGGTAAATGTTCCACCAAAAGGTGGAAGAAAACATCCAGGACAAGATGCTATTCAAGTTGATACTACAAATATTTTATTTATTTGTGGTGGAGCATTTGATGGTTTAGAAGAAATTCTAAAAAAGAAACAAGGTGGAAATGTTTTAGGATTTAATCAAAAAAAACAAGGTAGCAAAGAAGAGAAAGATTTAATTTCAAATGTTGAAGCACATGATTTAGTAAAATACGGACTAATCCCTGAACTAATTGGAAGACTTCATATGATTGCAACATTAAATGAAATATCAGAAGATGATATGGTTCATATTTTAACAGAACCTAAAAATGCTTTAATCAAACAATATATTAAACTATTTGAACTAGATAATGTAAAGTTAGAATTTGAGAAAGACGCTTTAAAAGAGATTGCAAAACTTGCAATAGAAAGAAAAACTGGAGCAAGAGGACTAAGATCTATTTTAGAAGATATTATGCTTGATATCATGTATGATTTACCAGAATATGAAAATAAAACTGTAACCATCACTAAAGATGTGGTAACAAATAAAAAAGAACCAAAAATAGCTTAAAGAAGAAGGGAAGAAATGTTATTAGATAAACTAATAGGTCTGTTTTCAAGTGACATGGCAATTGACTTAGGTACTGCCAATACAATTGTTTCTGTCAAAGGTAAAGGTATCATTATAAATGAGCCTTCTGTTGTTGCTGTGCAAAATGATAGATTTGGGAAAGATAAAATTTTAGCAGTAGGTCAAGAAGCAAAACAAATGATTGGTAAAACACCATTAAATATTCAAGCTGTGAGACCAATGAAAGATGGTGTTATTGCAGATTTTGAAATGACTGAAAGAATGATTAGATATTTTATTGAAAAAGCTCATGCTAGAAAATCTTTTATTCGTCCTAGAATTATTATTTGTATTCCATATGGAATTACACAAGTTGAAAGAAAAGCAGTAAAAGAATCAGCATTAAGTGCAGGAGCAAGAGAAGTTTTCCTAGTAGAAGAACCAATGGCAGCTGCAATTGGCGCTGGAATTCCAGTTTCTGATCCATCTGGTTATGTTGTTGTTGATATTGGTGGAGGTACTACTGAGATTGGGGTAACTTCACTTGGTGGACTTGTACTTTCTAAATCAATTAAAGTTGCTGGTGATAAATTTGATAAATCAATTATTGATTATGTAAGACAAAATTATAATTTATATATTGGTGAAAGAACTGCTGAAAATATAAAAATTGAAGTGGGAACAGCAATTAAACTTGAAACTGAATTAAAAATTAAAGTAAAAGGTAGGGATAACTCAGGTCTACTTTCAACTATTGAACTAGGAAGTGAAGGTGTACGCACTGCTATTAAAGAGCCTCTTAGAGAAATTGTTTCAGCAGTAAGGTCTGTACTAGAAGATATGCCACCTGATTTAGCAGGTGATGTTGTAGACAATGGTGTTATTTTAACAGGTGGTGGTGCACTTATTAGAGGTTTAGACAAGTATTTAGCTGATATTATTAAACTTCCAGTAAAAGTTGCAGAAGAACCACTATTAGCAGTTGCTTATGGTACAAGCAATGTTTTAGATCAGGCAGCACTTTTAAAATTAATCACTAATGAATAAGTTTTTATTCTTTCTTCTTTTTGTAGCAGTTAGTTTAGGATATATCTTTGAGATAGACCAGCTAATTGCTAGAAATTTCAATCCCTTAACTTCTATAAAAAAAATATATGTAAATAATGCAATAAAAACCCAAAATAATATAGAAAGATACTTTAATCAAGTTACTACAATAGAAAGACTCCAGCAAGAAAATCAAGAACTAAAAAATTATAAAGAGCTATATCATGCTTCACATAATGAATTAAACTCTATTTTAGAAATGCTTGGAGAAACAAATTTTCAAAAAGATGATATAAAGTTTTCGAAAGTTTTATCATATATTGATTTTGATAACTTCACAAAAGTCTGGCTTGATTATAAAAAAGATGATGATTCTATTTTAGGAATAATTTCAAATGGTTTTGCTGCAGGTATTGTAGTAAATGACAATAATAGAGCTAAAGCTTTATTAAATGGGAACGATAAATGTAATTATTCTATCTTTGTGGGAAAAGATAAAGCCCCTGGAATTATCCATAAAGCAAAAAATAAAAATCATCTATTAGCAAAATATATTCCAATTTGGTATAAAATAAAAGTTGGTGATGAAGTTGTGACATCAGGAATGGATAATATTTTCTATGAAGGTATTAAAGTAGGAAAAGTTGTAAAAATCAAAAAAATGCAAGATATGCAAACAATTGAGATTGAACCATATGCTGATGTTTTAAAAGAAAAATACTTTTTTGTCTATAAAAAAACAATAGAAAAGAAAAAAGAAAAAGAACTCCTAGAAACTACTAATAAGTAGCCAAAATAGAATCTACTTTATCCCAAGTTAAAGAGTCTTCTTTTTTCCCAAACATATTGTAAATGTACCTTGCAAACATATCAGTTTCAAGATTTACTCTTGTTCCCACTTTATATCTTTTAAAAAGTGTATTTTCTATAGTATGAGGTATTATAGTAAGTCTAAAAGAGTCTTTCATTATTTCATTTACAGTTAAAGAAACTCCATCAATAGTTACACTTCCTTTTGGAATAATGTATCTTGCATACTCTTTTGGTAAAGAAATAATAAAATCTGTAGAGTTCCCACTTTTGTTTATACTTTTTATAGTTCCTAAACAATCCACATGACCTTGAACAATATGACCTTCAAACCTATCACCCATCATCATTGCAGGTTCAATATGTACCTCAGACTTATAATTTTCCATTGCTAAAATTTTTTGAGATTCAGGGGATAACTCAACAGTAAAAGTATCCTTAGAAAGTCTAACAACAGTAAGACAAGCACCATTGACGGCAATAGAATCTCCAATCTTCGGAGAATATTTAGCTTTTAATGTTAAAAAACCATTAGTAAAATTTACTACTTTTGCCATCTCTCTAATAAGTCCTGTAAACACTTAAAATACCTTTTGCTAAATTTTAGATATAATAGCCAAAAATTCATAAGAGGTAAATTTTTTAGATAAGTGGAAGAAAACATTTATCTAAGAAATTTCCATCTAAAAATACAAGAAAAACAATTATATAGAAAGTCAAACTTTGACTTTTTGAATAACTATTTTCTTTTAAAGGAAAAAAAATGGAATATGATGTAATAGTTGTTGGTGGAGGTCATGCTGGAATTGAAGCTTCATTAGCAAGTGCTAGAATGGGTAAAAAAACATTACTTATAACTATGCTTGTAGAACAAATTGGAGCAGCAAGTTGTAACCCTGCAATTGGTGGTCTTGCAAAAGGACATTTAGTAAGAGAAATAGATGCTCTTGGTGGAGAGATGGGTCTTTGTACAGACTCTACAGGAATTCAATTTAGAATACTAAATGCTTCAAAAGGTGCTGCAGTACAAGGAAGTCGAGCTCAAATTGATATGGACAAATATAGAGAATATATGAGAAAAGTTTGTCATAGTACCCCTAACTTAGAAGTTTATCAAGATGAAGTAAGTTCACTACTAATAAACAATGAAAATGAAGTTTATGGAGTAAAAACAAAACTAACAGAAGAATTCCACTCAAAAAAAGTAATTCTTACTACAGGTACATTTATGAGAGGACTTGTACATATTGGAGAAAACAAATATGATGCAGGAAGAGCATGGGAATTACCATCATCTACACTTTCTATACAACTTAAAGAATTAGGGCTAAAAGTTGGAAGATTAAAAACAGGGACACCTGCTAGAATTGATTCTTCAAGTATCGATTTTTCAGTAATGGAAGAACATGGGGGAGATGAAAAACCTATGCCATTCTCGTTTAGAACAGATAAAAAAACTTTCAATCCTACTCAATATCCTTGTTATATTACATATACAAATACAGGAACACATGATACAATTTCAGGGAACTTCCACAGAGCACCTTTATTTACAGGTCAAATTGAAGGAACAGGACCAAGATATTGTCCAAGTATTGAAGATAAAGTAAATAGATTTTCTGAAAGAGATAGACACCAACTATTCTTAGAGCCACAAACTGCAATGAGAAGTGAATACTATATTAATGGCTTATCTACTTCTTTACCTATTGATGTTCAAAAAGAGATGATCCATTCAATTGTAGGGCTTGAAAATGCTAAAGTAATTAGATATGGATATGCAATAGAATACGACTACGTTGATCCTACAGAATTAAAACATACCCTTGAAACAAAAAAAATCAAGAACCTATATAACGCTGGTCAAATAAATGCAACAACAGGTTATGAAGAAGCAGCAGCTCAAGGTCTAATAGCAGGGATTAATGCCTGTTTAGCAATAGATGAGAAAGAAGCTTTTATACTTAGAAGGGATGAAGCTTATATAGGTGTTTTAATTGATGATTTAGTTACAAAAGGTACAAATGAACCTTATAGAATGTTCACAAGTAGAGCTGAATATAGACTTCTTTTAAGAGAAGAAAGTGCCGATATGAGACTTTCTAATTATGGGTATGAGCTTGGTTTAGTAAGTAAAAAACAAATAGATGAAGTTAATTATAAAAAACAAAAAATTCAAGAAGCAGTTGACTTTATGGCAAATCAATGGTTTACATCAAAAAAAGAGAACCTTGAACTTCTTGAGTCAATAAATGAAGATAAAATCAAAGATAGAGCTTTATTAATCGATATAGTAGGAAGAAATACAGTAACAACAGAAAAATTTGACAAACTTGTTCCTACTTTAGCAGACACAGACGAGTATCTAAAAGAACAAATTATTGTGGAAGCAAAATATTATAGATATGTTGCAAAACAAAAAAAGCAAATTGAAAAAATGAAAAAAATGCTCCAAATGAAAATACCTGAAAACTTTGATTATAAAGTTATTTCAGGACTTTCTAATGAAGTTATTGAAAAGTTAGAAACCTTTAAGCCACCTACTCTTTTCAATGCAAGTGAAATTTCAGGAGTAACACCAGCTGCCCTTGATATTTTACATATGTATTTAAGTATAAATAAAAATAAAGACTAAAAAGGCTTTGTCTAAAAGTTGAGATAAAATAAAAGTGAAAAAAAATATTTTAAATAAAAATAAATCTTTTAGTTTCATAAAAATAGATTTAGAAAGTAAAAAAGATTTTTTTACTTTTACTCCTCAACAACACCAGTTATATGAAATGGTATATATTGTAAAAGGAACATTAAATTACAAAATTGATTTTCAAAAGTTTATCTTAGAAAAAGATACTATATCATTAACAAGACCTTGGCAAATACATCAATTATTAAAGGATAATTCTTTAAAAGATTGTGAAGGATATATATTTCATTTTTCTAAGGATTTCTTACCACCAAATAGTATAGTCAATGAATTATTTGAAGAAAACTCATTGCCTGTAATCAAAATTTATCCTGCTATTTCAGAAAACATAAACAATCTAATCTCTATGATTGAAAAAGAAGAAGATATTCATAATAGAATCACTTCATATCTTTTTTGTTCAATTCTAGAATATATTTTAAAATTTAAAAAACCAAATGAAAATATTTATTATAAAAATGAACGGATTTACACTCTTGTAAGATTAATTGATGAACACTATAAAACAGAAAAAAACACACAATTTTATGCTGATTATTTTGGGATTACTACAAAAAGGTTAAATGAATTAACAAAACAATATTTAAATAAAACATTATTATCTTTAATCATAGATAGAAATATCATAGAAATTAAAAGGCAATTGCTTTACTCTAACTTATCCATAAAAAATATCTCTGATGAAATGGGTTTTAATAGTACTTCACATTTTTCAAAATTTTTTAAAAAATATTCAAAATATACTCCTTCTGAATTTAAAGCACTTAAAACAAAACTTTAAATGTACAATATTTACAATTAACTGTATTTTTTATATATTGAATAAATTTTATATTAAACATATAATAATCTTAATTTCAATTTAGGAGTTATTTATATGAAAAAAATAGGTAAAGTATCAATCTTATTAAGATACCCAGTTAAATCTATGCAAGGAGAAAAGTTAAAACAAACTATAATTACAGAAAAAGGTCTTTTAGGTGACCGTTCCTATGCAATGATTGATTTAAAAAGTAAAAAAGCAATAAGTGCTAAAAACCCTAGAAAATGGCCAGAAATCTTTAAATATAGCTCAAGTTTTTCAGAAGAACCAACTCTTAATAAACTACCAGATATAAAGATAAAATTACCAGACAACTCAGCAGTATATAGTTCACAAAATAATATTAATGAAGTATTATCAGAAGCTTTTAATTCTGATATTATATTATCATCAAATGTCCCAAATAATGCAACACTAGAGGGTTTATTTGATGAATCTATTCGTGATGTTATCATGCCCAAAGGTACATTTTTTGATATTGGAATAATACACTTATTAACAACTTCTACCTTAGCTAAACTTGAAGAACTTTATGAAGAGGGTATCTTTAAGATTAATAGATTTAGAGCAAATATTATTATAGAACCCAACTCAAATGAAAAAGACTTTATTGAAAATAATTGGGTAGGTAAAAAAATATATATTGGAGAAGAGGTAATTCTTAAAATAAAACAGACTACTAGTAGATGTGTAATGACAACATTAGAACAAGAAGATTTACCAAAAGATATAAATATCTTAAGAACAATTAAAAAAAACAATGATGGTAAAGCTGGCATTTATGCAGATGTTATTAAGACAGGTGTTATTAAAGTTGATGACTCAATATTTATAGAAGAATAGAAAATGAATACTATAAAACTTGAATATACTTATTATAAAGATGGGGAACATATTAAAGATGAATTTACTTTTAATAAAACCCTAATAAAAGAAGATTATTCTTTATCATCACTTTTTATTTCAAAAGTAGAAGGGGAATCCATGCAACCACTAATAAAAGATAAAGCATTAGTGGTTGCAGACCTATCTAAGAAAAAGTATGAAGATAAAAATATATTTTTAATCTTTAAAGATAATAAGATGTGGATAAAAAAAGCAAATATCCTTGACGATAAAGAATTCTTTGTATCAATAAACCCTAATTTTTCACATTTAAAATATAAAAAAGAAGAATGTAAAATTGTCGCAAAAGTTTTACTCTTCTTCAATAATAGTAAATCTACTTTCTAAAAGTATTATCTAATATTAATTTTTTATAAGATATTATCCATTTTATGTGATAAAGCTTTTTAATGTATATATACAATATAAGGTTTTTATTAAATTTAGATAAGCTATACTTATAATAGTTTATGCTTATTATAAGTTGGCTTTATATATAATTAAGAAAAAATATTAGGATAGAAAGATGACTAAAACTAACGCTATCTCAAAAAAAATTCCTTTCCGAATAAAAAGGTATTATGGTTATATTATTGCTACAATTGTTGCTTTAAGTTTACCATTTATAAAGATTAATGGAAATCACATATTTTTATTATCATTTGATAAAAAGCAACTTCATCTAATGGGAATTGCTTTTGACATGCAAGAATTATATCTTATGCCATTTTTATTAATGCTGCTATTCCTTGGAATTTTTGCAGTAACTGCCATAGGTGGTAGAGCTTGGTGTGGATGGGCCTGTCCCCAAACAATTTTTAGAGTAATTTATAGAGATTTAATTGAATCAAAACTTTTAGGTTTAAGAAGAATTAAAAATAAACAAAAAGAACCAGATTGGTCAAAGCCAGAAAATGCTTCAAAGAAAGTAGTTGCTGTAATCATCTGGACAATGCTTTCACTTCTTGCTGCAGCAGATTTTATGTGGTACTTTGTTCCACCTGAAGATTTTTTTGCATATATTCAAAATCCGACAGAACACTGGTTTTTAATTGGTTTTGTATTAGCTATTGCTGCTTTTCTTGTTTATGATGTAGTTTGGCTAAAAGAAGATTTTTGTGTTTATATTTGTCCTTACTCAAGGGTACAATCAGTACTTTATGATGAAGATACATATCAAGCAATTTATTCTACGAATAGAGGTGGAGATATTTATAATGATAATAAAGAAAAAATTATTTTTAAACAAAAAGACCTTCCTGATGAAATGAATGAATGTACTACATGTGAATCATGTGTTACTGTTTGTCCTACCCATATTGATATTAGAAAAGGTTTACAACTTGAATGTATTAATTGTCTTGAATGTGTTGATGCCTGTACAAAAGTTATGGGAAAACTTGGAAAAGAATCTTTAGTACAATGGACAAGTACAAGGGATATCAAAAAAGGTGAACCAACAAAAGTTCTTAGAAAATCAACTATTATGTATACAGTTGCTTTAGTATTAGTTATTGGACTATTATTTGTAATGGGTGGAAAAAAAGAGTATATGCTTCTAAATGTAAATAAAACAACTCAACTTTACAAAATAAAAGAAGATAATGTAGTTGCTAATAATTTTCTACTTCTATTTCAAAATACTGATTCTAAAACACATACCTATAATATTGAAATAGTAGGAAGAGATGATATAACAATAGAAAGATTTAGACCATTTAAATTACAACCAGGAAGACTTAGAAAAAAAGTTGTAATTTTACAAACAGATAAAATCTTAGTTAATGATAAAACAAAAGATACACCTATTACTGTAAAACTTAGAGCTTATGCTGTTGATGAACCTGAGAAGATTTCAGTATTTAGAGATGCTGTATTTATCTATCCAAGAGCAGACAAATTAAAATAATTTTTATCTAAATAGGGGCAGTTGCCCCTATTAACTTAACTACTTATTAACTTCTCATTCGCTATAATCGCGATATATTTTGACTACTATTTAATTCACGGAGCTTTTAATGACTAAATTTATATTTGTTACAGGTGGAGTATTGAGTTCACTTGGTAAAGGTATTACTTCTGCATCTATTGCAACTATTTTAAAACAATCAGGGTTCAAAGTAAGTATGCTTAAAATTGACCCTTACTTAAATGTTGACCCAGGAACAATGAGTCCACTAGAACATGGAGAAGTTTTTGTTACAGCTGATGGAGCAGAAACAGACTTAGACTTAGGAAACTATGAAAGATTTATAGATAAAACACTTACAGCAAAAAACTCTTTTACTACAGGTCAAGTTTACCAAAGTGTAATTAGAAGAGAAAGAGAAGGTGGATACCTTGGAAAAACAATTCAAGTAATCCCTCATGTTGTAGATGAGATTAAAGATAGAATTTATGCAGCAGCAGACGACAACGAATTTTTAATAATTGAGCTTGGTGGAACAGTTGGTGATATCGAAGGATTACCATTTATGGAAGCAATCCGTGCAATAAGACATGAGCAACCAAAAACAAATACAATGAATATTCATGTAAGTTTAGTTCCTTATATAAAAGCTGCAGGTGAATTAAAAACAAAACCAACTCAACATTCTGTTCAAGAACTTAGAAGAATTGGTATTACTCCTCATATGTTAGTTTGTAGAACAGAAAAAGAGTTACCTAAAAACCTTAAAGAAAAACTTGCTCTTTCTTGTGATATAGATAGAAATGCAGTAATTGAAGCAGGAGATGCTCAATCTATTTATCAAGTTCCTTTACACTTCATCAAAGAAGGTATATTAAGTCCTCTATCTGAACACTTTAATATAAAGATTAAACCAAATATGGAAAAATGGGATACTTTAGTTAAGAATATTCTTGTACCTCAAGATGAAGTAACTATTGCTTTTGTAGGTAAATACTTAGACTTAAAAGAATCATATAAATCTCTTATTGAAGCACTTATCCATGCAGGGGCACATTTAAGTATAAAAGTAAATATTCACTGGTGTGATAGTGAAAGAATTGAAGATAGTGGTGCATATGAGATTATAGGAAATTCAGATGCAATTTTAGTTGCAGGTGGATTTGGTCATAGAGGGGCAAAAGGAAAACTTGAAGCTATAAAATATGCAAGAGAAAACAAAATACCTTACTTAGGAATTTGTTTAGGAATGCAGCTAGCTATCATTGAATATGCAAGAAATGTTTTAGGTATTGAAGAAGCAAACTCTATTGAATTTAAAGAAGATACAAAAGAACCTGTTATTTATCTAATTGATGAATTTATAGACCAAAGTGGAGAAAAACAATTAAGAACTCATAAATCACCAATGGGTGGAACTATGAGACTAGGAGAATATCCATTTGAACCACTAAAAGGTACAAATTTGCAAAAAGCCTATGGAAATGAAAAAGTATACTATGAAAGACATAGACATAGATACGAAGCAAACCCTGCATATAAAGAGAGATTAGAAGAAGCTGGAATGATTATTTCAGGACAATCAAGTGGCTTAATTGAAGCAGTAGAAATAAAAGACCACCCTTGGTTTGTTGGAGTTCAGTTTCATCCAGAATTTACTTCACACCTTGAAACGCCAAACCCTATAATTCTAGAATTTGTAAAACAAGCAAATAAAAAAGATTAATGTCAAAGGTTACAAAAACTAGCTTATATGAACTTTTAGCTGCGAGACATAAGGATAACCCTTATTCTCGCCTAGCTAACCTTCCCCAACCCGATAGCTTCAAAGATATTAAAAAAGCTACAAGTAGAATAAAAGAAGCCTTATTAAATAATGAAACAATAACTATTGTAGGAGATTATGATGTAGATGGAGTTGTTTCAACAACTATTATTGTAGACTTCTTCCAAAAAATCGGAAAAAAAGTAAATCACATTATTCCCAATAGATTTGAACATGGTTATGGATTAAGTCCTAAAATAGTTGATATGATAGATGAAGGTTTAGTAATAACCGTTGATAATGGTATCTCAGCTTGCCATGCGGCAGAACTTCTAAAACAAAAAAATATAGACCTAATTATAACAGACCATCATACAGTAGGAGAAAATATACCTGAGGCTTTTGCCATAATAAATCCAAAACAAGAAGATTGTAATTTTCCATTTAAAGAAATCTGTGGAGCTCAAGTTGCTTGGTATCTATGTGCTTCAATAAAAAAAGAAATAAATGCAGACGTAAATCTTCAAGAATTTTTTGATTTACTTTGTGTTGCAATTATTGCTGATATCATGCCTATGACTAGTCTTAATTATACTATGGTTAAATATGGCTTGAAGAAAATAAAAGCTTCTAAAAGACCTGCTTTTATAAAACTAAATGAAATGATGTCTAAAGAGATTTTTGTTTCAGATGATATAGGTTTTACTATTGCTCCTAAAATAAATAGTGCAGGAAGAATGGAAGATGCATCTATTGCACTAAACTTTTTGCTTTCTTCAAATGAGTATGAAGCAAATGACGCTTTGCAGCTTCTTGAAGAACTTAACTGTTTTAGAAAGAATTTACAAGAAGAAATTTCTCAAAAAGCTACAAATGCTACAAACCCTGAAGATAATGCAGTTATTGTTTGGGGAGAAGATTGGCATGAAGGAGTTATTGGAATAGTTGCATCTAAGCTCTCAAATTCTTTTAAAAAACCTGCTTTTATATTTTCTATAAAAAATGGTATTGCAAAAGGAAGTGCAAGGGCAAATGCAAATATAAACCTTCATACGATTATTTCTGAAACTTCTGATTTATTATTAGGTTTTGGAGGGCATAAAAATGCTGCAGGTTTATCCCTTGAAGCAAAAAATCTTGAAAAGTTCAAAAAAAGAATAAATGAACTTTTAAATATTTCTCAAGAAGAATTACATATAGAACATGATATTTTAGGTGAGCTTGATGTTTCTTCTGTTGATATAGAATTTTTAGAAATTATTGAAAGATTTGAACCTTATGGATTGAAGAACTATCGTCCAATTTTTAAAGTTTCAAACTCTCAAATTATAAAATATGATTTTTTTGGGAAAGATAAAAATCATTTAAAACTCACTTTAAATAACAATGGTTATTTATTTGAAGCAATTAAATTTTATCAAGAAGAACCAATAAATGAAAACTTTATTGATATAATAATAACTGTAAATAAAAATGAATTTAGAGGAAAAGTTAATCCACAATTTTTAATTCAAGAAATTTTATAAAACCATTCTTGGACGAAAAGTAAGTTTTCTTTCTTTATTCATTCCTTCTAATTGAGTAATTTCTTCATCAACTGAAGTACTTGAATTTGCAGCAGCTAAAATATTACCATTAGTCACATCAAGAAGTTTTATAAATACAATCAAACTTTGTGTAGTAATAGTATAAGTGCCAACTACGGCAAACTTTTCTTTTACATTTTTATTTACTATTTCTTTTTGTTCTCTTGTTAAAAGGTTTAAACCATGTTGTCCATAAGTAAAGTTTTCACTAAGTTCTACTTGTCTTACGATAATATCTTTGTTTATTAAAGAGTCTTTTAAATTTTCTGATAATAAAAAACCTAATTTTGATCTATTTTCTAATCTATCTAAGTTTACAAAATCTGAAACTAAAACAATATCATCTTCCATTACATATTTTTTTAGTTTTAAAGACATATCATCAACTAAAATTTTAACTAAAGAATTAAAATCATTTGAGCCACTAATATTTTTATGATCAGTTGATGTTTTTTTTGCTACATCTTTTACAAATGAAGGAAAGTCTTCACTTCCTGTAAGAGACTTTACTGCATTACAAGAAGTAAAAGAAATTAATATTATGGCGAGAAAAAAGAGACATTTTAAAATATTTCGCATTTATTTTATTTTTCTTGAATAATTCTTATTGTTCTAGCTGGTTTGCAATCTTTAAAGATAATACAATCATTTCTTCGATTATGTAAGTAAGTTGCCCTTGCACTTGAAATTATTCTACCTGTTATATTATCAATAACTCTAGCATTAAGCATAACTTTTCCAAATTGTCTAGAATACGTTCCCACTACCACATATGTATTTGGTATTTGATCTTTTAGCTTATAAGGGTTTCTTGAAATAAAATATTCACCTTTTTCATTAATTGAAACTGCCATTTGACCTCTATATTCAATTACATTGAAACCTCTATTTGACATTTCGTTAATCATACTTTCACTAACTATTCTTCCAAACTCTGTTGTTTTCTTAAAGTTATCTAGTCTCACAAAAGAAGTAATTAAAACTGGTTTTCGAGTATCCATTTTCTTATTTCTCATCATTTGAGTGGCTAAAGAATTAATCGAACCTTCTAATGTTGATTGATTTGTGATATTCATTTGTTGGTCTTCTGCTATTTTTAGATAACCTTTAGTTACTTGAACTTTTGTGTCTTCTCTTTTCACAGAATCATCATTTGCTGACGCATTATTGTACTTAGATAAACAACCAGTGAAAAGTAAAGATACAGTTACAGTTGCAATACAAGCTTTAGCGAAATTTTTAAGCATAAAATCCCCTTTTTATAATTAGATAGATTTTATTTAAATATAACTTATAAATTCTTGAAAAGTATATATTTTAAGATGCCTAAAATAGCTATTTACATAGAAACTTATGATAAAATAATTAAATTTTTTTCAAAGGATTTTAAATGTCAAAAGTACTAATTATAATTTCAACAGGTTTTGAAGAGATTGAAGCAGTTTCAATTATAGATATTTTAAGAAGAGCAGAAGTTCAAGTAACAATTGCAACAATAAATGAACTTGAAACACTAGGTGCTAATAATATCACAATAAAAGCAGATATAAAATTAGAAGAGCTTAATAATATAGAAGCTTATGAAATGATAGTTCTTCCAGGAGGAGCACAAAACACTTTAAATTTAGCAAGTTCAGAACTTGTACAACAAACATTGAAAAAAATGAAAGACACAAATAAATATATTGGAGCAATTTGTGCAGCACCCTATGTATTACATCATGCTAAGGTATTAAATGAAAAATATACTTGTTATCCTAGTTTTGAAAAGAAAATAGATTCTGCAAAATATATAGAAAATGAAAATGTAGTGAAAGATGAAAAAGTTATAACCTCAAGGGGTCCAGCAACTGCTATGGAATTTGCTTTGGAATTAGTAAAAACACTAAAAGGAGAAGAAACTTTCTTAAATGTAAAAGAAGGACTTCTAGTAACTTATTTTTAATATCTGTTATTATTTTGTAACCAAGATGTAATAAGATACTTTTTATGAAATATAAAAGTATCTTTATCTCTGATGTACACTTGGGAACAAAATATTCCAATACAAAAATGCTTCTTGATTTTTTTAAACATAATGAAAGTGAAAATCTATTTTTAGTTGGTGATATAATTGATGGTTGGGCAATAAAAAGAAAATTTATCTGGCCCCAAAGCCATTCTGATGTAATTCAAAAAATATTAAAAAAAGCAAGAAAAGGCACTAATGTTATTTTTATAACTGGTAACCATGATGACTTTCTAAGACCCTTTGTTCCTTTAATTTTAGGTAACTCTTTAGATATAAGAAATGAATTTAATTATGAATCAATAAAAGGAAAGAAATACCTCATCACCCATGGAGACTTCTTCGATTCAATAACTATGACAAAAAAGTGGCTAGCAGTTTTAGGAGATTATGGCTATGACTTATTATTAGCTATAAATCAAGTATTAAATTTCTTTAGAACTAAACTTGGTATTGAATCTAGGTGGTCACTTTCTAAATATGTAAAAGATAATGTTAAATCCTCTGTTTCTTTTATTACAGATTTTGAAGACACCTTAGCAACACATGCAAAACGTAAAGAATATGATGGCATAATATGTGGACATATTCACAAAGCAGAAATTAGAAATATTGAAACAATTGAATACTTAAATTGTGGTGACTGGGTTGAATCTTGTACTGCTATTGTTGAAACATATGAAGGAGAATTTAAAATTATAAATTGGTTAGATAAATGAGTTTTGCACTTGTCTTAAGTGGAGGTGCTGCAAGGGGTGCTTTTCATTTAGGAGTACTTCATTTCTTAGAAGAACAAAATATAAAAATTGAAGCCTATTCGGGAAGTTCAATTGGAGCAATTATATGTACTTCTCATGCAAGTGGTGTAAAAGCAAAAGAACAACTTAAAATTTTTTCCTCAAAAGATATAAAAAAAGCTATTAAATTCAATTACTTAAAAAAAGGTCTGTTTAGAATTGATGAAAAACATCCAATTTTAAAAGAACTATTACCAATAAATAACTTAGAAGAAATTCCAAAAAAAGTTTATATTAATGCCTATGATTTAAAAACTAAAAAATTATATTACTTTGACAAAGGTAATACTCACAGCTTATGCATGGCATCAAGTGCTTTACCTCCTTTATTTAAACCAATTAATTATAAAAATATGCAATTAATAGATGGTGGTCTTTTTGATAATATGCCAATTAAACCTCTAGAAAACAAAAACTATACTATTTATACACTTGACTTACTACCTCATCAAAGCAAAGAGAATAATACAAAAAATAATCCTTTTAAATTTGTAAAAAGAAAAATATTTACTCAATTTATAGAAAATGCAAAATATTCAAAAATACATAGTGACTATTATATTACAAGCCCTAAAATACACCAATTTAAAATGTTTACTTTCAAAGAGCTAAAGGATTGTTTTAATTTAGGATATAAAGAAGCACAAAAATATTTTTAGATATAATCTAATAAATTTAAATCCAAAATAAAAGAAAAACTATGTCAGATATACCAAAATTTACCCATTTACATTTACATACAGAATATTCACTTTTAGATGGTGCAAATAAAATTAAACCTTTAGCCAAAAAAATAAAAGAATTAGGAATGACAAGTGTTGCTATGACTGACCATGGTAATATGTTTGGAGCTATTGACTTTTATAATGCAATGAGAGCACAAGGTATAAAACCTATTATTGGAATGGAAGCATACATTCACAACTCAGAGGAAGTTGATGATAAAACAACAAGACAAAGGTTTCACTTATGTTTATATGCCAAAAATGATATTGGGTATAAAAACCTTATGTATCTGTCTAGTCAAGCATATATGCATGGTTTTTATTATTACCCAAGAATAAATAAAAAACTTTTAAGGGAAAACTCTGAAGGCTTAGTTTGTTCTGCTGCTTGTTTACAAGGAGAAATAAATTGGCATTTAAACTTACAAAATGAAAGAAATGTTAAAAACGGAGCAAAAGGTTATGAAAAAGCAAAAGAAATAGCCTTAGAGTACAAAGAAATATTTGGAGATGACTTTTACTTAGAAATTATGAGACATGGTATTGGAGATCAACATTTTGTTGACGACCAAATATTAAGAATTGCAAAAGAAACAGGTATTAAAGTAGTTGCAACAAATGATACTCACTATTTAAACCAAAAAGATGCAGATGCCCATGAAGCTTTTATGTGTATTGCAATGAATAAACTTTATGATGATCCAAATAGACTTAGACACTCAGTGCATGAATTTTATTTAAAATCTCCAGAACAAATTGCAATGCTCTATGCTGATATCCCAGAAGCAATTGAAGCTACACAAGAAATTGCTGATAAATGTAATTTAGAAATAAAACTTGGAGACCCTACTCCTCCTAACTTCAAATTTACAAGACAAAAACTTGAAGAAGAAGGTATTAAAATTCCTGAACCAGAAGAAGAATATTCTTTAGAAAATGACAAAACCTTATTTGTTCATGAGTGTTGGAAAGGTCTAAAAAAAAGACTTGAAATTGTACCTGAAGAAAAACATCAAGAATATAAAGATAGACTTCAAGTAGAAATTGACATTATTAATAATATGAAATTCCCTGGATATATGCTTATTGTATGGGACTTCGTAAAAGTTGCAAAAGATATGAAAATTCCAGTAGGACCAGGAAGAGGTTCAGCAGCAGGTTCATTAGTTGCATATAGTATGGAAATTACCGATATTGACCCCATGCCTTATGGTTTACTTTTTGAGAGATTCCTAAATCCAGAAAGGGTGTCAATGCCCGATATTGATATGGACTTCTGCCAAAGTAGAAGAGGAGAAATTATAGACTATGTTGTTCAACAATATGGTCGTGCCAATGTTGCTCAAATTATTACCTTTGGTAAACTTCTTGCTAAAGGAGTTATTAGAGATGTCGCTAGAGTTCTTGATATGCCTTACTCTAAAGCAGATGCTATGGCAAAACTTATTCCTGATGAACTTGGTATCAATCTAGCAGATTCATGGGAGAAAGAACCAAAAATAAAACAACTATGTGATACAGATCCTCAAGCAAAGAGAGTTTGGGAGTTTGCTCTTGCACTTGAAGGCTTAAATAGAAATGCAGGAACCCATGCTGCAGGGGTTGTTATTTCCAATGAACCACTATGGAAAAAAACTCCACTTTTTAAACCTTCAGGACTTGATACAATTGCAACTCAATATAATGGGAAATATGTAGAAGATGTTGATTTAATTAAATTCGACTTCCTTGGTCTTAAAACCCTTACAGTTATTGAAGAAGCAAATAAACTTATTGAAAAAAGACATGGAAAAAGAGTTGATTTCTTAACAACTGATGTAAATGACAAAGGGGTTTATGATCTAATACAAACTGGTAACACAATTGGATTATTTCAAATAGAGTCTTCAGGTATGCAAGACCTTGCAAAAAAGCTTAGACCATCAGGCTTTGAAGATATTATTGCGATGCTTGCCCTTTATAGACCAGGACCAATGGAGTCAGGGATGCTTGATGACTTTATTGATAGAAAGCATGGTCGGGCAGAGATTAGCTACTTCTATGATGAATTTGTAGAACCATTAAAACCAATTCTTGAACCAACTTATGGGGTTATTGTTTACCAAGAGCAAGTTATGCAGATTGTACAAACAATTGGTGGTTTTTCACTTGGTGGTGCCGACTTAGTTAGACGGGCTATGGGTAAAAAAATCAAAGAAGAGATGGATAGACTTAAAGGCGAGTTTGCTGAAGGTGGAGTAAAAAAAGGTTATGTAAAAGAGCACTGCGAGGAATTATTCGACTTAATTGTAAAATTCGCAGGATATGGTTTTAATAAATCTCACTCCGCTGCATATGGTTTAGTAACATTTTATACTTCATATTTAAAATGTTACTACCCTGCAGAGTTTATGGCAGCACTTCTTACACTTGAAAAAGATAATACAGATAAAGTTGTAAAATATGTAGATGAAGTTAAAAGATTAGGACTAGACCTTTTCCCACCTGATATTAATAAATCTGACCTTGTATTCTCTGCTAAAAAAATTGATGGAGAAGAAGTAGTAATGTTTGGAATGGGTGCTATAAAAGGTGCTGGGGATGTTGCTATTAATTCTATTTTAAAAGAAAGACGTGAAAATGGAGAGTTTAAAGATATGTCAGACTTTATTTCACGTATTGATGGAAGTAAGGTAAATAAAAGAGTAATTGAAGCCTTAACAAAATCAGGGGCTTTTGATTCATTTATGTACTCAAGAAAATCACTATTAGAACAAATTGAAATTATTGGTGACACTGTAGGAAAAGCCATGACTGCTAAAAAAATGGCAACAGGTTCATTATTTGGAGATAGTGAAGAGTTAACAAGAGTTGAACTTGACCTTGAACATTTACCTGAATATGAAGCAAAAGAAATTTTAGAGTTTGAAAAGGCCTCATTAGGTTTTTATGTTTCAGGGCACCCTCTTGATGAATATAGAGAACAACTTGATAAAATCTCTTATACTTTAAGCTCAGAAATAGATGAAATCGCGGATGGAAGTCAAGCATTGTTTGTTGGAAAGATTGAAGAAATCACAGAAAAAATTTCCAAAAAAGGAAATAAATTTGGAATAGCCAACATAGTTGATCTACATGGAAATATAGAATTAATGCTATTTGAAAATAGACTAAAAGAATTAGAAGAAGATTTTGATACAAGTAAACCTATTGCCTTTAAAGTTAAAGTTACAAAAGATGGTGATTTTACAAGAATGAATATTCTAAAAATAGAATCTTTAAAAGATGCACAAAAAGAAAAAGTCAAAACAAAACATGTTGAAAAAGAAGAACCTCCTTTGACAGTCGCTTTACCTTTTAGTGATAGTGATGAGATTATGTATAAATTTTTTGAAATAGTTGCAAATAATCAAGGTAAAAGAAACCTAAAAGTACTTGTTAAATCAAAACTTGCAGATGTTGAACTAGAAACAGGATTTAGTGTAACATCACAGGTTGAAACTCTAGTAAAACAAATTGATGGAGCATATATAGTAGCATGATGAAACAAATTCTAATTACAAATGATGATGGCTTTGATGCAATAGGATTAAAAGCATTAATTGAAGCATTGTCTCCTCTTGCAAAAATAGTTGTTGTTGCACCTGCAAAGAATAAATCTGCTTGTGGACACTCTTTAACTTTAGATAAACCTCTAAGAATGGTAAATGTAGATGATGATTTTTATAAAATAGATGATGGTACACCAACTGATTGTATTTTCATATCATTAAATAATCTATTTAAAGAAGGATTTAAACCTGATTTAGTAATTAGTGGAATAAATATTGGTGCAAACATGGGAGAAGATGTAACTTATAGTGGAACAGCAGCAGGAGCTATGGAAGCTGTACTACAAGGAATACCTGCAATTGCTATCTCCCAAGTATGTAAAGATAGATGTCAAGATATAAAAGATGGATGGGATTTTGCACTTGCAAAAGATACAATTATTCAATTAGTGAAGAAAATTTTAGCTAATGAATTTCCTTTAGGGAAAAGAAAATTTCTAAATGTAAATATTCCTCCAATTAAAAAAGAAAATTGCAAAGGAATAAAAATTACTAAAGCTGGATTTAGAGAATATGGAAATGATACACATAGGCATTACAATCCAAGAGGAGAAGAATATTATTGGATAGGATTACATCCTTTAATATGGCAAGAAAGCGACAATAAAGATTGTGATTTTGAAGCCATTAAAGCAAACTATATATCAATTACTCCTATAATGCTAGACTTAACTTCTTATGATGATATAAATAAATTAAATACATGGATAAAGGAATAAAGTGAATTTTACACAATCTTTAACAAAACATATAGATAAACTAGTAGGTACTTTGAAATCTGAAAAAGATTTAAAAGAAGTACTAAAAAGAAAACTTACAAAAAAAGAATTAAAAACTTTTGTAGCTATTGAAGAAGGAAAATCTGTTCAAGAAACAATGGAATTGTTAAATGCAGATGAAGATAGAATAAACGAACTATATAAAACTGTTTGTAAAAAACTAAACCAAGAAAAAATAAAAAAAGAACTAATCTTTCTTTAAAAGATTCTACAAAGAATTTGTAGAATCTTCTTTAGAATTACTATTATCAAAAGAGGAAACTCTTGTATTTGAATTTTTATCAAAATTTACTAAAACCATTCCTGCAAACTTATTCTTTTTATAAAATTCTACTCTAAAAATATTACCATTTTTATCAATTGAAAATCTTTTACCAATTTTATTTTTATTTACATTTACACCTGCTTCATCAACTTTTTCATGAACAAAACCAATTATATTAACTCTTATATCTTCCATTGGTTCAATTTTAAAATTATCATGTACATTAACAATTGATCCTAAAGGGATAGATGACTTTTTACCATCAATTGTAATTCCAATATCTTTTTCAACTTTTTCAAGCTCTAAATAATCAGGAGTTAATAAAGCTAATCTTCTGTTCCCATAATGAATAGCATAAACATCATCTTTTTTTATTACAGTTAATAAAGGACTTGAAGGACTGAATTCTAAAGTTCCATCTTTTTTTATAGGGAAATACCTTAAAACACTTCTAATTTGGCTTAATGGCAATTGTATTTTATCATCATAAAAAGACATATATATATCATTGTCAATAACATTTTTTATTGTAAAAGGATTTAGCTCAAAATGTCTTTCATATTCAATCCCCATAATATCCATATATTTTTCTAAAGCTAATAAATGATAATAAGTTCTTTCATGCAAAGGTAAATTTTTACTTGCTTCATTTCCAAAAGCGGCTTTTCCATTATTAATAGCAAAATAAGTAAGAGTCTTTTCCATTTCTTTATCACCAAGTCGTGTCTTAGTATTTTTAATACTATAAGCATGTTTTGGATCAATTAACTTACTATTTACATGTTCACAAACTTTTTGTGCAATCTCACCTAAATTTCCATAAGAGTCAACATTTAATAATTCTTGGTCAATAACAGAACTTTGTCCCCATTTTGAAGGAGCATGCATATTATCTTTATATTCACTCCTAAAAAAACCACTTCCATCATGTAAATTTAAAACTAATTTAACTTCATTAGAAGTAATATATTTTTTTATTCTTTGTATAGAATTATAATCAGGATCGTCTTCTGAAATTTGGGCAAATTTTCTATTCATATCTCCAAAAGGACCTCTGCTTCTTTTTATAATTGAATAAAAGTTTAAATTAGGGACAACCCATATAGAACCTTTTTTTATTCTATAATGTGTTGTAATTAAAGATGCTGCCATAAAACCACCAGGTTCATCACCTTGAATTCCACCTACTACTAATAATGTATTATTATCTTGTTTTCCTTTTTTTATTAAGTCAAAATCAAAACTCTGACTACTTGCATAAAGATTTTCTAATAGAAAAAATAGAATAAATATTTTAAATAATCTTAACATGCCAAGGTTCATATCTTACACCATCCTTATTATTAACAGTATATCTCATATCAATATACTTTAACTTACGCATTTTAAAAAATTCATCAGTAAGAGCAAATCTTGAAGAAAAATTTGATTTACCAAAACCTTTTTTACCTACATCAAAATCTGCAATACTATGATAAGTATATGCAGGAGGAGCTAAAGACTTAGAAGCAATAGTTAAATTTCCTTCAACACTATAAACTTTATCTAAAAATAGTTTTGTTTGCTTAACAATACTTCTAACTCCAGAGGTTAAAGTTAAACTATTTCCTATATCTTTAACCATTTGATAATAAATCTTTTCTGGTTCACCTTTAAATAAATAATGCCCAGTATGAGGAATTTTTTTTACTTCTTTTTTATTTATTGTATCAGTTATATTTTCAGAGATTCTTTCTCCATAAAAACCATGAACTGAAGGATCATAATAAAAAATAGATTCTAAAAACTCTAACTCTTTTTTTGAAAAAGCATTTATATTATTAGAATATTTTGCAATTTTTAGCATTTCATCAAAACTTAAGATATTAAAATTTCCATAACCAATATGTCTTTGTACCAGATTTAGTTTTTTTCTCACTGATAAAAAACTATCATATACATTGTCTTCAATTAAAACATCAGTTAATAAATCTTTTTTTACATATGATTTAGAAGAGATTTGTTTTTCATCTAATTCAATAGTTATAGAATCTTTTATAAAATTGTTGTTTTCTTTATTCAAATCTTCATTGGAAGAAAATATATTATAAAAAAAATCCTCAAATCCCATATCTTTAGAAAAAGCAGCCATTAAATTTGATGTTCCAAAAAGGGAAAGAATACTTGTACCTGATTTTAAAAAATCTCTTCTATTCATAATAACAACCTTACAATACCATTTTGATATCTTTATGGTCACCTAACATTTTATATATTTCTTTTCTATCATCTTCATTATGAACAATAAGCTCAAGGGAATAACTTTCAAATTTCCCTTTTTTACTTACTTTAGATTTTTCAATATTAAATTCTCTTTGTAAAAAAATCTCTTCTGTAATTTTATTTGCATTTGATTTTTCATGAATTACAATTTTGTATTTCCATGAACAAGGATAATCTAATTGTAATTTTTCTTTATTTAGATCAATCATTTACACTCCTTACTTCAGTACTTTTTCTTAAAAAGTTTCCACTTTTGCCACCACTTTTTGATTCCAATTGTATATTTGAAATTACCATTGATTTATCAATTGCTTTTACCATATCATAAATGGTTAAAAGACCAACAGAAACGCCAGTTAACGCTTCCATTTCAACACCAGTTTGTCCATTTAGTTTAGCACTAACAATTAATTTAAATCCTGGGAGTTCTGGCTTTTCCTCTATATCACAATTTATTCCACTTAATAATAAAGGATGACACATAGGTATTAAATCACTAGTCTTCTTTGTTCCCATAATTGCTGCAATAACAGCAGTTTGCAAAACAGGACCTTTCTTACTAGTATTGTCAATAATTGCTTTATAAGCTTCTTTATTCATAGTAATTATACCTGAAGCAATTGCAACTCTTTTTGTTTCATTTTTTGATGAAACATCAACCATTTTAGGTCTATCATTTTCATCTAAATGTGTTAATTCCAATTTAAAACCTTTATGTATATTCATTTTATTATATCTTTTTAATAGTTAAATAGAAATTAAGTAAACTTTAAATATAATGCAAGCCTAAATTTAAAAAGAAAGTGGGTGATTTTAGTGCCAGGCATTAAAGTTAAAGATAACGAATCTTTTGACGAAGCATATAGAAGGTTTAAGAAGCAATGTGATAGAAATCTTATTGTAACTGAAACTAGAGCTAGAAGATTTTTTGAGCCAATGACAGAGATCAGAAAAAAACAAAAAATTAACGCTAGAAAGAAAATGCTTAAGAGATTATACATGCTTAGAAGATACGAATCTAGACTATAGTAATTCGTTTTCTATACCAAAGCCTCGATATTTTATCGAGGCTTTTTTTTAATCTTTTTATCAAGAATAAAAATTTAATAAACCTAAAATAAATATAGGTCCAATGATTGCTGCTAATATTCCAATTACCATAAAATCTTTTGAATTTAATTTTCCTGAAGAAAAAGCAATTGCATTAGGTGGTGTTGATACTGGTAATATCATTGCACAAGAAGCACATAAAGCAATACTAATAACCATATATGAAACAATTGAGTCACCTAAACTACTAACAAGGGCAACTATAAGAGGTAACATAATATTAGTTGCTGCAGTATTACTCATAAAGTTAGATACCAATATAACAATAAATGCAAAGATAGCAACAATTAGATATAAGTTTAATCCAGCTATATCAAATTGTGTTCCAATCCAAGTATCTAACCCTGTCTTTGAAACACCAGCTCCTAAAGATAATCCACCTATAATTAAAATTATAACATCCCATCTAATTTCTCTAATATCATCTGTTTCAATTATTCCAAAAATTGTAAATATTACTATAGGGAATAAAGAAACAACAGGTGTTGGAATATGATGAAAAGGTCCAGTTAACCATAATAATATAGTTACAGAAAAAACTAAAATTACTAAAGACTTTTTCCAACTGGGAATTGTAGGTATATGAGTAAAGTTTGTTGTTGAATCATCATAATGTGGTATTTTTTTAACTTTATTTATATTTATAGATTCTTCAGTTGAGTTATACAATCTTAAAATAATCCATCTGAGTGTAATCGCAAGTAATATAGCTGGAGGTAGTGCTATAATCATCCAACCTAGAAAACTAGGAGCATTATTTCCTAATATACCAACTGCTATTGCATTAGGGGGTGTTCCAATTATTGTTCCCATGCCACCAATATTTGCAGCAACTATTACACCTAACAATAAACCTTTTTGAAAAGGATTATCTTCTTTCATATTTTTTAACATAGGTATTAATAATGTCATCATCATTGCTGTTGTAGCAGTATTTGATACAAACATTGAAAGAATAAAAGTTACCAGCATAAGACCACTTAATATATTGTGTGGTTTTTTTCCAAAATAAAATAATACTCTTTTAGCTAACCAAACATCCAATTTTGTTTTTGAGGCAGCTATAGCCATAATAAATCCAGCCATAAATAAAAAAATTAGAGGATTTGCCCAAGCACTTAAATAAGTAACCCATTCTTTAGAATTTGATTCAAAATTGAAATTATCAAAACCTAGTAACATTATTTCTAAAGCTATTAAAAGAAATGAAACTGCAAAGGCAGGTATTGCTTCAGTCATCCATAAAGCTCCAGAAAAAACTAAAATAAATAACATTAAACTTGCTTCATATTCTAATCCAGAATATGTAGGAACAATTGCTATTAAAAAAGCTATTAAAAATGAGATTAAAAATTTTGAAACTGAATGTTTAATTGAGAACTTCAATTTTCTATTTTTAAACTTATTGAGATTAATCATATACACCCCTAATGAAGGTAATATTATATAAAAAAAAAGCAATAATAAGTATAAAAATATAGCAAAAAGCTTAATAAAGACCCATAAAAGAAGAAAGAAAAGAGAGAAAAAAGGTAAAAAAAAAGCTTACCATAAACAACTTGGGTAAGTTGGTAAAGGTAAGCTTTAGTAAAAATAC
>NZ_NXIE01000006.1 GCF_004116625.1 Halarcobacter mediterraneus | reverse complement strand
ACTGCTAATGCAGTAAAAGGTGATAAAGAAAAATTCTTAAGTTTAGGTATGGATGGTTACTTAAGTAAACCTATTAACACTTCTGATCTTTATAAGCTTTTTGATCTTTTCTTAATTAAAAATGAAAATATGAATGAAGGAAGTAATAAAAATAATTTAAAAGATAAAGGTTCTATAGATATAAATGAAGTAATAAATAAATTAGGGGTAAGTGAAAAGATAGCTTTATTATTAGTCGATAAATTTAAAAAAGATATTCTGAATGATTTAGAGGATTTAGGGAAATTAATTAAAGAAGAAAAGAAAGATGAAATCTCTAAAAAAGCTCATTATATAAAAAATTCTTGTTTAAATATTTCTTTAGATGATATTTGTAGTTTATTACAAAAGCTTGAGAGTAATGAATTTTCTATAGATGAATGTAAAAGTTTATATATTCAAATAGAACAAAAAATAAAAGCTATTATATAGCTTTTATTGAAGTTTCAGTTAGAAGAATTTTTTTATCTTTAAGTAGTTTCGTTAAAGAAGATTTAAAAGCTTTTTTACTCATATGAAAAGTATTTTTTATATCTTCAGCATCACTTTTATATGTAAAATTTACTTCACCATCTTTTTGTTTTAATATACTTAAAACTTTTTGTGAATTATCATCACTTTTTTTTGCACCAATTTTTTGTAAAGAGATATCAATTTTTCCATCTTCTCTGATAAGTTTAACATAAGCTCTTTTTTTATCTCCAATTTGTATTTTCTCGAAAATTTCATTATGATAAATAAGTCCTGGATATTTGTTATTTACAATAACTTTAAAACCTAAAGGTGTTTTTATATATGGAATAATTTCTACTTCTTCATTTTGTGAAAATTTATAATCAAGTTTTAGAAGCTCAAACTTTTCTGTTCCTATGAGTCTATGTGTTTTTTCATCTTCTACAATTTGAATTACTTTTTTATCTCCTATCTCGAAGTTAGATTTTTGTTTATTTTTAGGAACTAATAAATCTTTTGGAAGACCCATATCTAAAAAAGCACCAAACTTTGCAGTATCAACTACTTCTAAAGAGACAAAATCATTTTTATATCCATGTGGAGTTAATGTTGTAGCTACTAGCCTATCTTCACTATCAGTATAAATAAATACATTTAAAGTAGAATCGATTTGCATTTCTTTTGTTATATATGTATTTGGTAATAAAACTTCTTCTTCATTTAAAGCAGTTAAATAAAGTCCTGGTTCACTAACTCTCGATATTTTAAGGGTATTAATTACACCTAATTCTATTTCTGTATTCATTTTTTTCCAATAAGTTTAATAATTATAAGTGTTAAAACACCAACCATAATGATACTTGCTCCTGAACTAATATCATAAAAATATGATAGACTTAGTCCCCCTAGAGTAAAAAGTATTGCAAAAAAAGAACTAATCATCATCATTGATGAAAGTTTATTAGCAAATTGCTCTGCAATAAAAGTGGGAATAGTAAGTAATGCTATGACTAATATTAATCCAACAACTTTTATTGCTGCAACAACAGTTAATCCTGCAAGAATTAAAATAAGAGTGTAAAAAAATTTTATAGAAATACCTCTAAGTGAAGCAAATTCACTATCGTAAGAAACAGCTAAAATTTGTTTATAAAATAAAGATATACAACTTATAATAAAGATATCTAAAATTGTTAGATAAATAATATCTTCTTGAGATACTGCTATAATCGAACCAAAAAGATATGACATTAAGTCAACATTATATCCTGGTGTTAGATCAATTAGAATTATTCCTATTGCCATACCTAAGGCCCACATTATTCCAATGATTGAATCAATTCTATTTCTGTTTTGTAAAGTTATTATTGCAATAATAATTGCAGTGATAACTGCAAAAACTGTTGCTCCAAAAAGAATAGGTAATCCTAAATAAACAGCTAAACCAATTCCTCCATAAGCACTATGTGCAATTCCCCCTGCTAAAAAAGTAATTCTATTAACAACTACTAAAGAACCAATAATCCCTGCAGCAAGTGAAACTAATATTCCTGCAAGAATTGCATTTTGTATAAAATCATATTGTAAGGCTTCAATCATTTTTTTCTTTCTTTATTTATGTAAAGAGTTACATGAAACTTGTTTCTTACCTAAAGCAGAGAGTAGTTCAACTTCACATAAATGTTCTTCTGTTGGATTATATTCTTTTTCAATATTTTCTAAATGATGATAAACAAGTTTTTTATTAACATGTGCAACATTTTTTGCATAATTTAATAAGACAGAAATATCATGACTTACTACTACGATTGAAATTGATTTATTTAAATCTTTAAGTAATTCATAGATTTCATTTTGTCCTTTTACATCAATACTTGCAGTAGGCTCATCAAGGAGCATAAGTTTAGGATTTGAACAAAGTGCACGTGCAATAAATACTCTTTGTCTCTCTCCTCCACTTAAATCACCAATTTTTTTATTTGCAAAACTCTCCATGCTAACTTGTTTAAGGGATTGCATTGCACAAGAGATATCCTCTTTACTATAACCGAATAATTTCTTTTTTTTACTTATATGGCCCATTAATACAACTTCTAAAGCAGTAATTGGAAAATCTATATTTAAGTTAGTGTTTTGTGGAACATAACCTATTTCATCTTTTTTAAGGTGCTTTTTTATTTTTCCTTTATTGAAATTTAAAATATTTAAAATTAATTTCAATAATGTTGATTTTCCTCCACCATTTGGTCCAATTATTGCTAGAAAGTCATCATTTGAAATATTTAGATTTATATCTTCTAGTATATATTGTTTATCATAAGAAAAAAATAGATTTTCAATTTCAATAATATTATTCATAAGTTTAATACACCTTTTTTATCAAGAGGCGATTATATCGAAAAAGTGGAAAAAAATCAATTTAACTTTTTACCTATAAGAAACGAAGTATATCCTACAACTTTTTTATCATCTTTACTTATATCGTAACTTGTACAATAATGAAGAAATTTATTTGTAAGATGATTTTTAATTGAGGTATTAATAATTGCTTTTATACCTATTCCTCCACAAGCTTCACAACCTTTATTTAAATTTTCTATACTATTTGTAGTAATTGCTCGTATACAGTTATTATCTAAAACATTTGCTTCTTTTAAAGGATAGAAATGACTTAAATCTGTGCTTATTACTATTAGGTTTTTCCCTTCATTTATTAATTTATCAATTAAGAATGACAACTCTTTAAAATTAAGCTCTCCATATACTATTTCTATGATTTTAGAATTAGGAAAGTAATTTTTTATAAAAGGAGCTTGAGTCTCTGTTGAGTGTTCAAAATGTGCATCTTCATCAAAGCATAAAAAGTCAAAGTCTGTTTTAAGTTTATTTACTAGTTCAATATTTATCTTGATATTTCCTAAGGGAGTTTCATATTCACTATAAGATGCAATTGATGCTCCTTTTAAATAGTGTCTATGTGAGGGACCTATTACAATAATATTTTCAAAGTTTTGTCTTGCTGCAATATTATAGGCTAAATTTGAAGTAAAACCACTATAAATGTATCCTGCATGAGGAACTATTAAAGCTTTAATATCCATATCAAGTTCATTTTCAAGTGTAAAGTTAGAGTTGAAGTGTTCAATATATCTTTTTATTTCCTCTTTTGTATCTGGATAAAAACTTCCACTTACAACTGTTTTTCTAATATCCATTAAAGACTCCTTCAAGTTTTTTCTTACATTTTGGACATGCACCATTTTTTAGATTATATTGTTTTACATCAAAAAACTCTCTTGATATAAGAAGTTCATTACAGTTTGAGCAGTATGTATTATTTTCATATCCTATATTTCCAATATATACATATTTTAATCCATACTCTTTTGCTATCTCATAGGCTTCTTTTAGTTTTTCAAAGGAAGTTCTAGGAAGGTTTAATTCTTTATAGTCAGGATGAAAAGCAGAAATATGCCAAACAGTATTTTCCCCCAGATTGTTTTTTATAAACTTTACAATATTTGTTATCTCTTCTTTCGAGTCATTTTTTGTAGGAACTAGTAAAGTTGTAATTTCAGTATAAATACCATTTGTTTTTAAGAGAATTAGATTTTCTAGTATTTGATTTAAATTTCCACCAAGACTTTTTTTATAGTAGTTTTCATCAAAAGATTTTAAATCTACGTTTATTGCATCAATAATACCTTTCATATCGTCAATCACTTCTTTGCTTTCAAAGCCATTACTTACAAATACTGATTTTATATTATATTTTTTAGCCTCAAGGGCAATGCCTTTTGCAAAGGGGTAAAAAATAGTTGGTTCATTGTATGTATATGAAATTGATTCACAAGCTTTTTGTCTTGCTATCATTACTACATCACTTGGTGAAATATAATTTGATTTATCTATTTTCTTCTCTTGAGATATTCCATAGTTTTGACAGAAATTACAATGAAAGTTACACCCAACTGTTCCTAAAGATAAGGATTTTGATTTTGGTAAAAAATGATATAGAGGCTTTTTTTCTATAGGGTCAATATTAAAAGCACTAATATGACCATAAACTAAACACTTAATCTTATCATCGATATGTTTGTTAACTCCACAAATACCTATTTGTCCATCTTTTAAATCACAATAATAAGAGCAAAGTAAACATTTCAGTTTAGACTTTCTTGAGCTCTCATAATAATTCATGTTAAGACTTCTTTATTTTTTCAACTTCATAGATTTGAATTTTTGGATAGCCTGGTAGATTATTTGGGTCAAGTCCTGCTTTTTTACAAAGTTGAGATATAAAAGCTTCAAAAGTAGGAAGTTGTTCCCAAACCTGTGGAAGAAAAGTTGCTCTTTTCCCATCTAATTCTAAAATAACACCATGCTTATTTGGAATAAGTTTTTGTTTTAAATCTTCTAAGTCTTTGTATTCTATAGCTTGTGCAGGAGTTAAGATAGAAATTTCAATCTCAATATTTTTAAACTCTTGTTGCGAAAGTCTATTAAATCTAAAGTCACTAAAAGCTGCAGCTCTTGCATTATGGATGATGTCTTCAAAAAGTGTTCTATGGGCTATTAAACTGCCCATACAACCTCGTAGATTATTGTTTAGGTTTAGTGTAACAAAGGTAGCTCTTTGTTCATTAAGAATAGAAAACTGTTCTTTTAAAGAGTTATCAATTAAAACTGTATTATCAAACTCGTAGTTAATAGCATCATATGCTAGTTTTAAAAGAACATCTTCTATTTTCATTTATACCCTTAGTCTTTTATTCTTAAAATATCAATTGAGTTTTGTGATATCTTTTATTGCTTCAATAAAAATATCATCATCATTTACACATTTGCAAACTCTATAATCTTTTATTCCTATTTCATCTGCTTCTTCTTTGTATTCAATACTTAATTCAAAGTCTGTTTCAGAGTTATCAACAATAAAGGCAATAGGGTAGATTAGTACATTATCATCTTTATATCTTTTTAATTCGTCATCTAATGCTGGTTCTAACCATTTTAATGGTCCAACCTTTGATTGATAAGCTAAAGAAATAGATTTAAATTTGATACCTTTTTTCTCTAATTTTTGTGATAGTATTTCCACGTGGTCATTTACTTGTTTCTCATATGGATCACCTGCATCTACAATCTTCTGAGGTAAACCATGGGCTGAGAAAATTAAGTTAAAATCTTCACTTCTAGCATTTGATACTTCTTTTGTAATAGAGTTAATAATTGCATCATTATAAATTTCATTTTCATAAAATGGTTCTATAACTGTAAGATTAAACTCATTTTTTGCTACTTCTTCAAAATCTTCTAATGAAGACTTCGTTGTTGTAGTTGAGTATTGAGGATATAAAGGTAGTAATACTACATCTTTAATACCTTTTTCTTTTAATTGTTTTATACACTCGTCTGCAAAAGGAGGTGTATATCTCATAACTTGGAAAGTTTCTACTTCTTGTAGCTCTTTATTTAGTTTTTCTACAAGTTTTTCCGTAAGAGGATTAAGTGGTGAATATCCACCTATCTCTTCATAGTTTTCCCATGCTGAGTTTAATCTTGTAGTAACAATAAACTTTGCAATAAATGACCTAAGTAGATTGCTTTTTACAGTTAAAATATTTTTGTCATTGAACATATTTGTTAAAAACATTTTTAATTCGTTTTTATTTCTTGCCCCACCCATATTTAAAAGTACTAGTGCTTTTGTAGGAGTTTTGTTCATTTGTTTTAATCCTTTTGTAATTCGTTTAAATTAATAATTTTATCGCTGCTCCAGTTGGCAAGACTGTTATCGTGAGTAATTAAAAGCATACCACATTTATCTAAATTATTTATTAATAGTTTCATTACTTCAATAGCGACTATATTGTCTAAAGCTGAGGTAGGCTCATCTACTAATAATAAATCAGGTTCCATAAGTAATGCTCTTAAAATAGAACATCGTTGAAGCTGTCCACCACTTAATTCATGAGGTTTTTTAGTAATTATCTCTCTTGTTAGATTTAGTTTTTCTAAAAGAACTTGTATTTTTTCTTCTAAATCTAAGGGATTAACCACATCTTTAATTTGTTCAATAATTTTAAAAGATGGATGAAAAGAACTGTAAGGGTCTTGGTAAATACAAGATACTTTTTTTGAGCTTATACTTCCTTTTATAGGTTTTAAGTTTTTAGAAATAAGTTCAAATAAAGTACTTTTACCACTTCCACTTGTTCCTACAATAGAAATTAATTCATTGTTTTTAACTTCTAAGTTAAAGTCTTTATATATTAAATTATCTTTTGAGTAACCAAATGACAAGTTGTTTATAGTTAATACAGCTTCATCTTTATTCATTTTATATCCTATTTTAGAAGATAACTATATAAAAAAAATCATTAAAAAAAGATGTTAATTAATTAAAATCTGGTTTTTATGTGTTACTTGAAACTCTATTTGATGTTTGTTTAATAAGTCTGTTACATATACTAATGCTGAAGTGGAAATATTATTTGAAAGAAAAGAATCTCTATCTTTGCAATAATCAAATGTTAAATAAGGATACTTTTGTTGAACTTTTTTTTTAATTTTTTCAAGAGTAAATTCTTTGTGTGATAGATTTTCACTTTCACAAGTAAATTTTCTACTTAAAATTTTAGTTAATTGATTTTGGCATAAAGGTTTAATAATAATATTTTTTTGATATTTCTTTCTACAGGTATAACAATCTTTTTCCATAGGACATTCAAAATTTTCATTCATCAAAAAAATTTTTTGTTTAGGATTCTTTTTAAGAATTTGATTAACAATTTTTTTACCAATATCATCATAATCTACAAAAATTTTTTCATATTGATTTTGTTTTGTTAAATATATTATATCATTATAGCTTGAAGCTTTATCTACAATGATATTAATAGGATAAAGTTCAATCATTGAACAAAATTTCTCAAATTCTGCACTATTGTTATTATAAATCAAAATTCTCATATAAATATTATACTAAAACAATGTCTCACAAATAACTCAATTTAGTATGAATTTATTTATTATATATATTTTTCTAAAGTTGCATATAATTTTTGAATTTCAATAGGTTTTTTTAGGTGAGCATCCATCCCAGAGTTTATAGCTTTTTCAATATCTTCTTCAAAACTATTTGCAGTAATTGCAATAATAGGAATCTCTTTATTTATTTGTCTAATCTTTTTTGTTGTTTCGTAACCATCTAAATCAGGCATTTGAATATCCATTAAAATTAAATTAAAAGAAGATTTTTCTTTTATTATATCAATTGCTTCTTGCCCACAAAATGCAATTCTAACTTGAGCTTTTGTTCCTTTTAGTAAAGCTGTAATGATTTGTTGATTGATTTTGTTATCTTCAACAAGAAGAATTTTTTTATTTGTAAAATCAGGTTTCTTAATAATTGGATTGAAGCATTCTTCTTTTGTTGATTTTTTTAATTTTATAAAAAAAGAAAAAGTAGTTCCCTTATCTTTTTTTGATTTAATTGAAATTTTACCATCCATTAATTGTATTAACTCTTTTGTAATGGCTAAACCTAAACCTGTACCTTTATATTTTTTAGAGCTACTGCTATCTCCTTGAACAAATGAGTTAAATATATTTTTTTGTTCTTTTTTAGTTAGACCTATTCCACTATCTTCTATCTCAAAGTTTAAATGATTTTTATCTTTTTGTTGCACTTTTAATTTTACATAACCAGTATTTGTAAATTTAACAGCATTATGTAAGATATTTATCAGTACTTGTGATATTCTTAATTTGTCTCCATAATAGTATTCATTTAAGTTTGAGTCATATTCTAAACTGAATTCCAAATTTTTTTTATCAAGAAATGAATCTATAGAGTCAATACAATCATTTATTAGTTCTCTCAAGCTAAAGACATCATATTTAAATTCAATTTTACCTGCTTCAATTTTACTAAAATCAAGAATATCATTAATAATTCTAAGCAAAGAGTTTGCACTCTTTTCAATTTTTTTAGTATATTCATATTGTTGTTTTTTTAAATTACTTTCTAATAATAAATGAGAGATATTAATAATTGCATTCATTGGTGTTCTTATTTCATGACTCATATTTGCAAGAAACTTTGCTTTTGCTTTTGATGCTTCATATGCATGATTTCTTTGTTCTTCTAATTGTTTATTTAAATTGGATAATTTTCTATTCCAATATAAAGTGATAAATATTATAAATAAAGAAACTATCATTAGTTGCCAAACTAAGGTATAATCTGTTTTAATTTGATAATTGTTTACAATCCATTTATTAAAAATATTTTGTTTTATGTCTTCATTTAAATTTAATACAAGTTTTTCAAAAATACCATTTAAGATTAATAGTTCTTTTCTTGTTGCAATTGCAAGTTTCATTTCTCCTTTTAATTTCCCCGAAATGAAAATATCATCTAAATACTCTTTTTGAATAGCATGATTAATTACCAAAGAGTTGTCAATATACCCAAATACTTTTTCTTGTTTAACTTTTTTTAATCCTTCTTTCAAAGAGTTTACTTCAATAAAGTCAATTTTTGGGTATTGTTCTTTTAAATCTTTGAGTAAAGAATAGTTTTTTATAACTGCAAACTTCTCTTCTTTTAAGTGTTTTAAGTTATCAAAAAAAGGAACATTTGGTCTTGTGGCTACAACAATATTTAAATTTAGATATTCTTTTGTGAAGTTTAAATACTCTTTTTTAAGTCTATTTTCTGTTGTTAATGGTGAAAAATCACATTTCTTGTTTCTTAATAAATCTAATGAGTCTCCCCATGTTTTAGTTTCAATCAATTCTATGTTTATGTTAAGTTCATTTGATATGAGTTTTACTATGTCTGATGAAATTCCTAAATGTTTATCTTCTTCAAGTTTACCTAAAGGCATCCAGTTAGGATGAATACAAGTATAAAGAATCTTTTTTTCTTTTAAATAGTCTTTTTCTTTTTGTGTAAGGTTTATTAAATTACCATAAGTATTAAAAGATTTATAATAAATGGTAATTGTTCCTAATTTATTTTTAGTATAAGTTTTATTTTCTATGATGTCTTTTTTTATACTATTATAATATTTAAAATATTTTTTAGGTAGTTTTTTTACAAATAATATTTTATTATTTTCAGTTCGGTGAGCAATTAGTAAATTTTCATTGAGATAATTATCTTTTATTACAATTGCTTCAATGAATCTATTTTGAAAATCTAATAATATTTTTTCTTTCAAATCTTCTATTGCTAAATTAGAAAGATAAATTACACTTGAATTTGCAATAAAAGAAGCTAAAGTATCAATTTTACTAATGTCTTCAATTTGTTCCAACTTATTTTTTGTTTTTTCTGTAGATTTTATTATTGTTTGATTAAAATTAATAAATAAAATTGATAGAAGAATTATTAATATTATTGATATAATATATACAGTTTTATTTAAAAGAAGTCTCTTCACTTTTACCATATCTTTCTAATATTCTTTTGTATGTTCCATCATTTTTAATATCATCTAAAGCTTTTTGCCATTTCTTTATGATTTTATCATCTGTTTTCTTATTAAAAGCAATATATAGTTGAGATTTAATAATAGGTTCTTTCATTTTTACAGGAATTATTTTATCTTCAAGTTTCATTTTTTTTAGTTTATATATAAATGAATCATACTCTACAGGATATAAATCAACTTTATTTTCTAAAAGTTTATAAAAACTGCCATTTGAAATAGTATTAATTTCTAAATTTTTAAATCCCAATTCTCTTAAAGTTTCTTCTGAAATAGTATTTTCTGCAACTATTATAGAAGACACTTTCTTTGCATCCTCAATAGAATTTATTGATAAATCTTTTCTACTTGCATTTTTAAAAAATTTAATTTTCATAGAATTAACTGGTCCTACCCATTTAAAAAAGTTTTCTCTGTGCTTTGATTTTGTAGTAAGAAATAAAGCATAACCTTTTTTATTTAAAGTAATATTATAACTTCTTTTCCAAGGGAAAACTTTGATTTCTTTTTTATTGCCCACTCTTTTTTGTATTTCTTTTATTAAATCAATACCTATACCTTCTAATCCATCTTTTGTCTCAATTTGGTATGGTTCCCAAGATTCGGTTAATGGTTGTATTTCATCGGCATTTAAAACAAATAAAAAACAAGTGAATAAAAATATAATGTTTTTCACAATAACTCCTAAAAATTTAATTATATAAAAAAAATCATAAAAGTTTTTATTTTTATTATGATAATAGTTCTCATTATAATGAAACTTTAAGTTTTGAATTGTTAATATACTGATATTCATTATCATAAAAGGAAAATAAATGTCAGTTTTAATTATTGGTGGGGACAAAATTGATACTATAAAAAGTATTCTAGATCAGTTAGGTAGTTTTTCTATAACACATTGGGACACAAGAAAAAAATCAAGTGCTTGTAGAAAAGATATACCTCAAAATACAGATTATGTTTTAATGCTAACTGATTTTTTAAATCATAATGCTATGTATAAATATAGAAAAGAAGCAAAAAAGAAAAATATTCCAATTATCTGTACTAAAAGAAGTGCAAGCTCTGTGTATTGTGAGGTTTGTAAATTTCTTAATATGAATAAATGTGAGGAATAAATGAGTGAATTAATTTTAAATGAATTAAATGGTTTTAAAAACTATAAGTATGAATCTGCAACTAGCAGAATTGTAAATCTAAAAGATGTTATGGATGCAGATTTAGATGAGTTTTTGGCTATTGCCCATATTCTTGATAAAAACTATATTAAATATAAATTTACTACAAATATAGATATTAGAATTTTGGGTAAAAGATAATTATTTATTGATATAAAGAAGGAGAAGAATTATGTCAACTTTAATTTTAAAAAAAGAGATTAGGCATCTACTTAGATGCTCAGGGAGAGAAGTTAATTCTAAAATGTCTTGTTCCATAGTAAAACTACTTAGTATGAGATATAAAAATTTGGATAGAAAAAAATTAAGTACACTAACAAATGAAATTATATGTGAGTCTTTACATTAATGAAAAAAATTGGATTTGAATGGCAAGAGGAAAACTTGCCGTCCTTTGATAAGTTTAACAATAATACAAATAAAAGATTAATGTTTTTAAAACTATTTAATGAAAATCAAAAGTGCAATAATAAATTTACAAAAAATGATTTTTATTATTGTAAAAATTTTAATTTATTTGAATTATTCTTAAAAAAGATATTTTTTAATCTTCAATGTAGTTATGTATATTCAAAGGCTGTAAAAATTGATATACAAAAAACTTTACTTATAAAAGATTTCTTCCTGAAACTACAAGAAAAAAATGATTTAAAATTTAATAAATATTCTATATTTATTGAAAGTAAAAATAGTTTTGATATTTCAATTTACTTTATAAAAACATTATTAGATAATAAGTTTTCTTTGTATTTAGATGCTGAGAAAACTTTTCAAAACTTTGTGTCTAATAAAATAATGAAACAACAATTTGATAGAGAGGTAAAAATATATGATGATAGTATAGATTTAATATATAAAGAAAGAACATTACAAACAAAAATATTTACTTTTTGGGAATTTATTAATAGTAATAGATTAGATATAAATAGTCATATAAAAAAAGCTATTAATTGTATAAATAATACAGAATTTAAACAAGTTTATTTAGTATATCCTAAAAGTGATAATTTTAATAAACATATCAAAGTACAATGCAGTGATATGATAATAGATGATGAATATGAAATAAAACTAATCCCATATTCATTAAGATCAATTTTAAGATAAAAGGAAAAAAATGAAAGCAATATTTTACGCAACAAGTACAGGAAATACAGAAGAAGTAGCAAATAAAATTAATGATAATTTAGAAGGTTTTGATTTAGTTGATATAGCAAGTGATGGTGTAGATAAAATGAATGATTGTGAAGTAATTATTATGGGTATTTCTACATGGGGAGAAGGTGAACTTCAAGATGATTGGGAAGATTGCTTTGATGATATAAAAGAAATGGATTTCTCAGGGAAAAAAGTAGCTCTTTTTGGTTTAGGAGATCAAGAAAGTTATGGTCATGAATTTGTTGATGCTTTAGGAATAATGTATGAGACATTAATTGAGAATAAAGCAGAAATTATTGGAAAAACTTCAACTGATGGTTATGAATATGAATATTCTAGAGCTGAGGTAGATGGTGAATTTGCTGGACTTGTTATTGATGAAGATAATCAATCTGACTTAACTGATGAAAGAGTTGAAAACTGGTGTAATAAAATTACAGCTTTATTCTAAAAGCTAAAAACTTTTTTATTGGAGTTGTTTTTTTATTACAGTTTTACACACAAGGGGCAGTTAATGAAAAAATTAAGTTTAGTTGCATCATCTTTACTTTTAGTAAGTAGTTTAAGTGCAAATAGTATAGATGAAGCATTTAAAGCTGGTAATGTAAGCGGTGATATCACTTTATATGGTGAAAGACAAAATAATGAAGGATCAAATCCTGATTCTGGTTTTACAATGGGCTCAATAGGTCTATCTTATGAAACAGGTGAATTAAATGGATTTAAAGCAGCAGTGGGCTTTAGAGGAAATCATGATTTTTCTGAAGTAGAAGATGGTGATTATTCTGATGGTTCAGAACAAAAAGCTATTATACATACTGCAAATATTTCATATGCAAATGAATATTTAGGTCTAACACTTGGTAGACAAGAAATAGATTTAGAATGGCTAGGTGACTTCCATGAAGCAGCAGTAGTTGGAGTTACTGCAATTCCTGATACTACTGTAGTTTTAGGGTATACTCAAAGAATTGCTGTTGCTGATGCTGATGCTGTATTAGAAGAGTTTACAGACTTTGGTGAGGATATTGATTATGCAGCAGTTCTAGATGCAAAATATGAAGGTATTAAAGGTTTAGTTATAAACCCATATTATTATAAAGCTGATAATCTAGCTAAATGGTATGGTTTAAAAGCAGATTATGATACTGATATTTTTGGAGTTACTGCACATGGAGCACAAAGTAGCGAAGATATTGGAGAAGATGGAGATATAGCTCATCTTGAAAGTAGATTTAATATTGCAGGTTTTGGGTTTAATTTAGGATACATTACAACAGATAAAAATGTTGGAGCAGGTTCTATGTCTACTTTAGGAGAAAATATTAACCCTTTTGATGCTTTAAGAGGTGGAGATGGAGAAAAAGTTTATGATGCAGATACTGATACAACATATTTAAATGTTACTTATGCACTTCCTGCAGGAGTTGAATTAGGTGCATTATATGGACAAATGGATTCTGATGGCAATAAAGATAAAGAACTAGATTTGACAGTAGATTATAATATTACTGATAATTTATCTGTTGGTGCTTTATACGTAAACTTAAATGCTGAAAATAGTGATGAAGACTATGATAAATTTACTTTAACTGTAGCGTATTCTTTTTAATCTCAAGTCAAGGAAGTTAGTCTTCCTTGATATTATTTTTTTATATTTTCTTCTAATAAATATTCATATCTCTTATCAGTAAGTAATTTCATAAATGCAACTAAAGCATCAACTTTTCTATCATTTTGTTTTTTTGCTTTTAGTTCTTCTAAAGATATAGTCTCTTTCACTTCTGGCTCATTCCATGGTTTGCCCGTTTCAGGATTTATTTTTCTACTAGGATTATTATATTTATCATAGAACTCAACAACTGTTCTTAGATCTTTAAAAACACCATTATGCATATATGGAGCAGTTATTGCAACATTTCTTAGAGTAGGGACTTTATGTTTTCCTAAATGTTTTTTATCTTTCACTTTAGGATTTGCAAGTAAACCTTTATCTATTTCTTTTACCCCATTCATTGCTCTTAATTCATGGTTTATAGGAGTTCCAATATTGTGATATTCATAATTTGTAAAAGTCTCTCCTTTTTTATCTTCTCCTTTTAAAACATGACAAGTAGCACAAGAGTTATTATTATTTGAAAAAAATAAAGATCTTCCTAAATCTTCTAATGGAGTTAAATCATATTTTCCCTCTAAAAATCTATCATATTTTGAATCAAAAGGAGCAAATTCTTTTGTCATTTCAAATTTTTCAATTGAATCTGTCATTGCAAAATATGTTTTTTCAATTGAAGAAAAAATTTCTTCTCCATAAATCTTTTTAAATGTTTTAATATAATAAGGGTTTTCTTTTAGTCTTTCAACAACTGCTTTTTTTGAAGGCATTCCCATTTCAATAGGATTTAAAGGTGGTCCACCAGCTTGTCCAGCTAAAGTTTTTTCTCTTCCATCCCAGAATTGGCCACCAATATATTTATTTTTTTTCTTGTCAAAATGAAACTTAGGACTAAACATAGCATAAGATGCAGTTGGGGCTTGTCTATCCCCTAATGATTTACTATCATCTCCTAATGAAGCCATACTTTTTACACCATTTTCTCTATTATCTACAAAACCTGTTGCAGGATTATGACAAGTAGCACAAGATTGAGTTCTATTTTTTGATAAATTATTATCAAAAAATAGAACCCTTCCTAATTCCTCTTTTTGTTTCTTTTGTTGCTGTAACTCTTCTTTTGAAAGTTCTTTATTCATACAAGCTGTAAATAATAATGTACAGCTAAGAATCACTATAAGTTTTAAATATTTCATTTATTTTTCTCTCCTTAAAATATTTACAAATGGTAATATTAATAATTGTGGTATTGATTGATAATCTTTCATTTGTTTCTTTCTCAGCCCAAATTTTAGGACTTTAACTTCTTTAGAAATTTTTAATGTTCCAAAAACTCTATCCCATATTGCTAAGTAGCCACCATAGTTTTTATTAAAAAACTTTTTACTATGATGAATTTGATGTTGTTTAGGTGAAATAAACCATTTTTCGAGAAATGTAAAATAAGATAATTGAATGTGTGAATGTCTTAGATTTGAACCTAAAAAAGAAAAAATAAAGACAAAAGCATTTGCTCCTATAATTTCAAGTAAACCTACTTTTGAACCAAAAAAGTATAAAAATATACCAGTGGTAAGACCAATACTTATTGAATATCGGAATCCAAAAAGAATATTTTCTATAGGATGAACTCGATAAAAAGTGAAAGGTGTTAAAACTTTAGCACTATGGTGAATTTTATGAAATTCCCAGAGAATAGGTATTGTATGTAAAAATCTATGTATCCAGTATCTTGTAAAATCACTTATTATAAATAAACATATTGTATAAAGTATTATTATAGATTCATATGAAATATAGTTTATTTGAAAAAAACCAAATTCCAAAAATAGGTATTTTTTTATAAATAGTGCAATAGTTTGTGCACTAATTACTACTGGAAAAATTATCAATATTTTAATAAAGTAAGAAAAAATAAAATAATAATAATCTAGTTTTGCACTAGGATGTAGCCAAAGAGCTTTAGAGGTATTTACTTTTATTTGTTTTTTATTAAAATATAAATAAATTATTGCAATAGTAATTGAAGATAAAATATAAATCCAGAATGTTCTTCTATCTGGATTTATAAAATATTCTAAAAATAGAACATTATTCAAGTTTAGTCACCGTCAGCTTCTATTATTTTTGCATTGATTGATAATTCTTCAATTAAATCTAAAAATAAAATTATATGAATTTTATTTGCTTCTTCAAATAATTCTTTTGCTTTTGAAAAATCATCATTTTTAATTGATTTATTTAGTTTTATTGCTTTATCGATAGTCTCTCTGAATTCTTTAATTTGCCCTTCTTGTGTTAAAGTTTTTAAATAGTCACCATAATCAAAATATTTATCATTATTAAAAATATTTTTATAAGTATTTAAAATAGCATCAATTGCTAAAGATGAATTCTTACTTGTATAATATTCAGCTCTTTTATTATTAGGATTATTTTCATATTTCTTACTCAAGCCTAAAGTATCTCCTACTCTCCACTCTTTAAGTTTATAACTATTTTGTGTTAGTCTATTTATTAATATACTATTAGCTTTTTTTAAGTCAGACAAAAAATTGTTTTTTTGAGTTTTATATTCTTCATAAATATCATTTAAATGAGTTTGTAATCTATTACTAATAGTTAATGCAATTTCATTTACTCTTTTAGTGGAAATATCTTTTTTATATAAAATGTACTCTAAAGCATTTATTGATTTTAAAGAGTTTTTAAACAAAACAATTCTTACTTCATCTTTACTTTTTATAGCTCTATCTAATTGAAGTTTTATATCTTCATTTCCATGATGATAAATATCTATTAATCTAGGTGTATCGATATAATCTTCATTTAGTTCTCCTAAAATATATGACGATTGAACACTTTTCCATGATTTAACAAAATCTTTAAATAACTCTTTTGATTTTTCTTTCTCTTTTTCTTTTATTGATTTTTTTAAGTCTGAAATATTTTCAAATGCTTTTTTTGAATCAATTAATATTACTTTCTCATAGATTGTTTTTAAAACCTGCTTATTTGTTTCATCACTTTGTGCATTTGCTAAAATTGTGGAAAATACAATTGCAAGTATAACTTTAAATATATTCATATTATAACCTTTCTAAAAATTCTAATAAAGTTGTTCTTTCTTTTTTATTTAAGTGCATATAAGCTTCTTTTGAAGCTTTTGCTTCACCACCATGCCATAAAATTGCTTCTTGAAAATTTCTGGCTCTTCCATCATGTAATAACCTAGGATTTTTCTTATTTATTTTTTTATGTAGACTTATCCCCCATAAAGGGGCAGTTCTCCATTCTCTTCCTGTGGCTTTAAATTCACTTCTTCCATCTGCAAGTCCTTCTCCCATATCATGTAATAATAAGTCAGTAAAAGGAGAAATTTTAACACCTTGTTTTGTCGTAAAAGAATCAATATGACATTTTACACAAGCAATTTGCTTAAACAAATTAAAACCTTGTTTATAAATTTTATCTTTTTTAGTAGAAAAAGTTTTTCTATTTTTTAAATAAAATTCAATTGCTTCGAGTCTAAAGTCTGGAATATCTATATTATGCCTTGCCTTAGGAGCATTTAAACAGGCTGTTTGTTGTTTTGTACAGGCTTCATTAGGAAAAATAGAAGTTGTAAGACCCATATCATTGATTGCTGCATCAGCTATTTGATGTTTTACATTTGTAATATTTGCTTTCCAGCTAAATCTTCCTAATTCTTTTTTATGATTGATTGGAGAGTATACCCAATTTGCTTTTCCTGATATTCCATCATTATTTTTATCAAATTCATCAGCATTTGCTAAAATATCATTTTCTGAAATATCATCTAATAATCCTATGCCATTTAATGAAGGAGCTATTCTAAAAGTTATAATTGTATTTTTATCAAGTTCTCCATATTGCAAATCTTTTAAAATATAAGTTGGTTTCAGTAGTGTGTCTACTTCTCCATCAGGAAATTGTATTTTGATTTCTTCAAATTTAATCTCTGGTTTGGCTTCATATTTCACATTATGTGTACCATTTATTGCTATTTGAACACCATAAGTAGGCTCAGGAATTAAAGGATTTTTTATTAAAAAATCTAGATGTTCTTTTTTATTTTCAGCTTTTATTGAAAGTTTTGCAATAATAGATCTTGATAATTGCATATTTTTGTTATAAAGGGTTCCTCTTCCATTACTTGGATGACAACTCATACAGGTATTTGCATTAAATAAAGGTCCTAATCCATCTCTTGCTGTTGTTGCACTAGGTGCTACTACCCAAGGAATTCTAAAAAAACTTTTTCCTAAAATAAATTTATCATATTCTTCATTAGTTAAATTGTCAATAGGATGTAAAAGAGTATCTTTCTTTTGTTTACTAGTAAGTAAGTCTGCTGAACTATAAACGCCAAAAAGCCCTATAGCAATAATTGCTATAAGGCTTTTTTTTATGAATAAATTTATAGAACTAATAACTAACTTAAATTTTTGTTTCTTCTGGATCTGTAACATCATCAGTACTTAAAGAAATTCCATTTGCAGTTGCAATTGTTACCATTTCATCTCCAAGTTTTCTCATCTCATTTTTAAGTTTTACAATAGTCTTTGCCATAGGATTATCTGGTTGAATCTGATAATCAAAGTGTTCTTTAGTCTTTGCTGTTTTATCTATTAATGCAATTTTTGATTCAATTGAATTCATTAAAGTTTCTATTCTTTTTTTGTCTTCTGCCGAAACTTTTGTCAATAAAGATTCACCATATGATTTACCTTTATATGTTGAAGTTAAAATATTTTTGAACCCTTGATAATTAGTTACAATATCTCTATGTGTATTGTCTGAGAAACAAGAGTGCTCATCTTCTTCTGATGGAGTTAAAACTGCAACAGCAATTCTTTCATTTGCAAGTTCAGATTTCATAAATACACCCATTCCTGAGATAACTTGTTTTAAAGCTTCTTCTTTTGATAGGTTTTTGTCTTTATTTTCTCCTGTTAATTTACCTTGAAATGCAGCTTGATATAAACCATTTTCATTCCAAGCATTAGCAATAGTTTCTAAATCAGATACAATTTTTTGGGCACTAGCTTTTAAATAAGCTAATCTTCTTTGTGCATTTTTTTCTGAAGTAAAATCAGATAATGGTCTTTGTCCTGCTGTTAATGGACCATTTGTTATAGAATCTTTAACAAAATTTGAGTAATCTTGGTCTTGTCCCCATAATAAAAATTCAATAGCATGATAACCTGTAGAAACATTTGCTTCTCCTCCATTTTCATTTAATGAAGTTAACGCATCTACTGTAATATTAGAAACATTAACTGATGAAGAACCTTCTCCTCCTGGTTTGAAATCTCCATTTGTATCAATTATGTTACCTGAAGTTTTTTTACCATTTGCATCAATTGTATAATCAATCATATTTTCATCAAGAGGCCAAGCATTTAATTGTCCTTCAAGTGCACCATATTTTTCAGCTACCCATCCTTCTTCTGCATCTATAGGACCATTAGATAGTCTGAAAATTTCAGTTTGACCATAAGATTCCCTTGAAGATAACCAAGCTTCTTTTGCAGCTTCAAGAGTTTTTTCTGTTGGATTTTTGGCAAAAGTGTCAATTGCTTCTTTTAAAATTTTTGCATCGTTTAGCGCATCATTATAATTATCTTTTGCTATATTTGCATAAGAAGTTAAAATGCTGTTCTTCACTTGTTGTGTTTTTGCAGTTTCAGTGTTTTGTGAAGTTGCAGTACAACCTGTAAATGCTAGTGCAGCTGCTACACTTACGCTTGCTACGATTAATTTAGTTTTTATCATAAAATTCCTTTTGAGTATTTTGTTAAAATGATAGTTGTTATCATATAATTGTTTGGCATTTTAAGTAATATTAACTTAAATAATACTTAATATTAATAATAGTTATCAGTTAAAATCTTTCTATATATAATCTTAATGTATCCATTAATTCTTCATTTAAATTATTTAGATTTATATCTGATTTATAACATTCATATTCATCAAGAATAAACATATAGTTATTTAATGTTCTTATTAAGTCTTTATCGTTTATTAGTAGAATAATTTTTGAAACGGAATTTTTAATATTAGTTTTCTTTTCTTCAAGATTTTCACAAGTTAAGTGTATTATTTCTTCACTTAAGTTTGAAAAAATGTTTAATTTTCTTTCTCTTATCCATTTTTTCTTATCATTTTTTTGAGAAATTTTAGAACTTAAAACAGAATCTATTAATTTACTTGCTACAGTTCCTATTATAGCATTACTAGCAATTTGAATCATTTTTATCCTTTCAATGATATTAGTTCTCAAAATTATATGTATTAAAGCTTAAATAGAAATTAATTTGATAATTACTATCATTAATTAATTATTAAGTTTGATTTTTATAATATTTTGATAGTGATTATTAAGGTTAAAAATGAATAAAAAATATAGTATGTCCTATGAAACTTTTTTAAAAAACTTTAAGTTGCATATTTCTAAATTAGGTTTTAAGAACTCTATTCAAAAAGATTATATTCTAAAAATACTTTTTTTTAGTGATGAACATTTAACTGCTGAAGATATATCAAATAATATAAAAAAAGAATATAATATTGATGTAGGTATAGCAACAGTTTATCGAACTGTAAAATTTTTTGACGAGATAAATATTATAAATAGTTTAGATGTTGGAGATAATGTTAAACGATATGAATTGAAAATTTCTGAACATCATGATCATCTTGTTTGTACTTCTTGTCATAAAATTATTGAGTTTTCTGATGATTTAATAGAAGAAAAACAAAAAAATATAGCTAAAGATAATAATTTTGAACTAAAAAATCATACTATGATTATATATGGGTTATGTGAAGATTGCCATTAGAAAATGAGTATAAATAAAAAAGTCTCACTTCTTTTTAGTACTGTTTTTATTATATTTTTTATAATTATCTCTCTTTTTATAAATTATAGAGTACAAAACATTGAGAAATTAGAAAATAAAATTATTATAAATAATATAAGAAAAGTTCAAAGTCTTTTGGATAATTATTATGAAAAACTAGAAAATATAGGGTATGAATACTCTGCTGACAGTAATATACTATATGATTTAGAAAATAAAAATACTTCTACAAAGGTTTTTTCAGAAAAAATAGATTATATGAAAAGGTTAGATATTTCTTATTTTATTGTATTTAATAAACATAGAGATATATTGTATGGTAAATATTATGATATAAGTTCAGGAGAGTATTTACCTATTTCTTCAGAATTATTGACGTTTATAAAAAATACTCCAATAAAAACAATTTTAAATAAAAATAATAGATATCTTACAATAGATTATGAAAAAGTACTTTTCCATTTTGAAAAAGTTATTTATAAGGGAAAAGTTCAAGGGTATTTATTAATTGGTAGAACAATTGATTCTAATTTTTTAACAAGTATAAGTGAAGTGGTTGAAGATTATTCAAGCCTTATTTCAAATTATGGTTTAAACTCTTTTGATATATTAAACTATAAAGATTCTGAAATATCATATACTATAAAGAAAATTGAGAATAATAGATTGTTTTATTATATTAAATTTAAGGATTTAGTTGAATCAAATAACTTTTTTATAAGACTTATAAATGATAGAGAAGTCTATACAAATATGATATATGAATTGAAAATTATATTACTTTTATTTATCTTAATGTTTTTATTAATGTTGATAATATTTTTTATTTTTATGAATAAACTATTTATTAATAGGATAAAATATATTACAAGCATTATAAAAAGAGTTTCTTTATCTGAAAGTTTAAATTATAGCTTGAATATTAAATATAATGATGAAATATCTTATTTAATGAAGAAAATAAATGAAATGTTCCGAGTAATAAATACTCAACATAAAGTAGCTTTAAAAAAAGAAATAGATAAAAATAATAGAAATAAATCAATTACTTTAGATACAAAAAAAATTGTTGCAGATAAATCTACTATTTCAAATCTTTTAAAAAAATGGCTAGCTTCAAATGATTTTTCAATAGTATTATTTGAAATTGATTATTTTAATAAAATTGATAATATCAATGAGTTTAATTTAAAAGAACTTTTAAAAAAAGAATTATTAGAAGTGATTTCTTCAGAAATATCAAAAAAAGATATTTTAGGAAGTTTTGATGAAGAAAAGTTCATAGTTTTAATTGATGAAAAATCAAGTTTGAACGTATTAAATATTGCAAATAGAATAAGAAAACTCATTGAGAAAAAGATTTTTTTTATTGAAGGGAAAAGAGTTTTTATTACACTTTCTATGGGCTGTACAATATGTATGAAAAATGAGAGTATAGAAAATATTTATGAGAGATTAAATGAAGCTTTACTTGAAGCAAAAAGAAGTGGGAGAAATAAAGTAGTTTTTAACTAAAATTATTATTATAATTGATAATGAGTCTAAATTTATAATAAGCTTTACTTAAGTTTCTCTAAGCAAAAATACAAATGAAAGGATAAGAATTGATTAAAACAGAGGATATTGTAAATATAGCTAAATATTTCACTATAATAGCTCATACTCCAGGAAGATTAAGAGTAAGAGTTAGCCCTAAAATAAAAGAGGAAAAGGGAAATATAACTATAGAAGATATAGAAAGTTTACCTCAAAAGATAAAAGGGATTGAAAGTATAAAAATTAAGAAGATAATTGCTTCTGTTACAATTATATATGATCCAGAAACTTTTGCCCCAAAACTTTGGGAAGATTTAGTGCAAAATCAAAATCTTGAAGAGATAACAAAGATTATTAACAATCTTGCAAAGGAGGTAGCATAAATTGGAAACTAATTTTGATGAAGACTTATTAGTTGGACAAAGAATTGATCTAAATAATGAACAAGAAGTAAGAAGTCAGATTTTAAGAATTGCTGTTTATGATGAATTTAAAGCTTATGAAACTTATTCGGCAATAATTGAAAAATTTGGTTCTCTTTTACCTTTTATTAATATTCGTGAAGCTGAAGCAAGACATTATTCTGCTTTAATTGTTCTTTTAGAAAAATATCAAGTTCCTGTACCAGTTAATAATTGGGCTGATAAGGTTGAGGTGCCTAATAGTTATATTGAAGCTTGTGAACTTGGTGTTGCAGGTGAAATAAAAAATATTGCAATGTATGAAAATTTATTGCAACATGCAGAAGATGAAGATATAAAAGATGTTTTATATAAATTACAAGCAGCTTCATATAATAACCATCTTCCTGCTTTTAGAGATTGTGTTATAAAGTATTATACAAGTTCTTCTAATAATCAAACTTCAGGTTTTAATCAAGACTTACTTATGGAAAAGTTAGGGGAGTATCAAGGTTTATTTGATGATCTTATGTCAGGTAATGTTGATCAAAATAAATTAGCTGAACTATTCTCTAAGCTTAATATTTCGATGCTTGGTGGAGCAGCATTTGGAGCGGCTTTAATCGCATTTTTTAATGTTTATTTAGAAAAAAATAATAAGGAGTAAATCATGGCATTACCATTTGTATTAGGATTAGCAGTAGGAGCAGGAGCAGTAGTTGCATATAATAAATCAGATAAGTTAAAAGAAAAAGCAAATAAGTTTTTTAATAAATCGAAAGATGTTGCAAATGATTCTTTAGAAAAAGGGAAAGAAGCAGTTAGTGAAGTGAAGCAAACAATTAATGCTACTGCTGATTGTATTAAAGAAAGAAAAGAAAAAACGGCAATAGCAAATAATAAAGAAGAAAAAACTATAGAAGATAAAGATAAGGAAAATTAATGGCAGATGCAATTATTAATACTGGAGAACCTAGAAATGTAGTTGGACATATTGTAAGTGGAGCAGTTGCTTCAGCAATAATCTCAGGAACAATAAACTACAAAAAAGCAAAAGAAGAAAAGATAAGTTCAAAAGAAGCAGTTAAAGATACTGTAAAAAGAACATCTCAAGGAGCAATAGCAACGGGAGCTGCTATTGCTACTGCAAATTACCTTGGACAAAGAAATGGTTTTTTTAAAGCTTTAACAGCTGCAAGTGTTGGAATGGCAGGAATTTATGCTGTTGAATTACTTGATGATAAATTAGAAAAGAAGTGTACATCGATAGAAGATAATAAAAATTTAATTGAAGAGGGAAGTAATGAATAATCAAAATAATAATATGAATAGGTATAACACAGATATCAATAGTACAAGAGCAGTTGATAATATTCAAAATACACAATTAGAACAAAATCCATATATTAATCAGCAAACTAATATAGATCAAAATCAAAATCCTATAAATACTACAAATACTCAATCACAAAGTGTTTTTACAAATGGAGATTTCGTAAAAGGAGCTTTAATTGGAGCAGCAGTGACTTTTCTTTTAACTAATAAAAATGCTCAAGAAACTATTTTTAAAGCAGCATCAAAAGGGAGTGAACTATTTCAAGCTGGAATGGAAGAATTAAAAGAAAGATATGAAGATGCAAAAGCACAAATGGAATCTAAATAGAAAATAAGAATAGAGTATGAGTAATAAATTCAAAAAAGTACATTCAACTCCTACACGGGCTAGATATAAGTTTTCTTTATTAGAAGAAGAGTATATTGATTCTAATATTTTAAAAACAAACTTAGAAAGAATATCTGGTGTAGAAAGTGTTAGAGTAAATTCAAAAGCAAATAGTATTGTATTTACTTTTGGAGATGATAGTGTATGTAATAAAATAGAAGAAAAATTATTGAGTTTAAATCTTGATGATTTATTAAGTTCTTGTGAGGACACAGCATCTGTTTGTGTATCATGCATTAGTGATGAAAAACCAAGTATTAAAAGAACAGTAATTGCAAGTTCTGCAATTGTTGCAGAACAATTAGTTTCTACAGACCTCTCAAAAATGGCAGTAACTTTAGGTGCTTCTTATCCAGTTTTAATTGATGGTACTAAAGAGTTATTTAAAGATGGTTTAACTTCTAGAGTTTTAGAAAGTGCAGCAATAGGAATTTCTATTTATAGAAAGGATTATTTAGCTGCAAACTCTACAAATGCAATGTTAGAACTTGGAGAGTATATTGAAGAAACTACCGTTCATAAAAGTGATGATTTATTAAAAGAGTTGTCTAAACCAAATGTAGAAGAAGCTTGGGTAGAAAGAGAAATTGATGGTAAGGTCACTGAAGTTTTAATAAAAAGTAAAGATATTAATATTGGTGATATAGTAGTAGTTGCTATTGGAAATACAATCCCTGTAGATGGGCATATTATTGAAGGTAGTGGAAGTGTTAATGAAGTTTCTATGACAGGTGAAGCTGAACCAATTATGAAAGCCAGAGGTGATAGGGTTATTTCTGGAACTATAGTAGAAGAGGGAAGGCTTAGAATTTGGGCTGAGTATGTTGGGGCTAATACTGCAATGCAAAGAATTAGACATTATATTGAAAACTCACTAAATGAAAAGTCTTCAGTTCAACTAAAAGCAACAAAATTAGCGGATAAATTAGTACCTGTAACTTTAGGTTTATCAGGGCTTGCATATGCTATTAATAGAGATTTTGAAGCTACAGCATCTGTTTTACAAGCTGACTACTCTTGTGCTTTAAAACTTGCCACACCAGTTGCTTTTAAATCAAGTATTTCTAAAGCTGGTAAAAATGGAATAATGATTAAAGGTGCAAAATCAATAGAAGCTTTAAATAGTGCTGATACTTTTGTTTTTGATAAAACAGGAACTTTAACAGAAGGACAATTAGAAGTTATTTCAGTAAATTCTTTTGATAAAGAATGGTCTGAAGAAGATGTTTTAAATTTAACAGCTTCAGCAGAAGAACATTATTTTCATCCTGTAGCAGAAGCTGTTGTAAAAGCTGCAAAAGAAAAGGGTTTTATTCATATGCACCATGAAGAAGTAGAGTTCATTGTTGCCCATGGAGTGAAAACAGAAGTTGAAGGTAAATCTGTTATTATTGGTAGTAGACATTTCTTAGAAGATGATGAAAAAATTGATTTTAGTGAGCATAAAGATAAAATTGAAAAATGTTTAGAAGATGGGAAAACTCTTTTATATATTGGTTTTGATGGAAAATTACTAGGAACAATAGGTCTTGCTGATAATATTAGAGAAAACACAAAAGACTCAATTCAAAAACTTAGAAAACTTGGTGTAAAACATATAATTATGTTAACAGGGGATACTAAAAGAAAAGCAGAATTAATTGCAGAAGAACTTGATATTGATGAGGTTAGAGCAGAACTTTTACCAACAGATAAGGCTAATATTATAAAAGATCTTATGAATGAAGGTAAAAAAGTTGCTTTTGTTGGAGACGGAATAAATGATGCTCCAGCTTTAATTTCTTCTCATATTGGAATATCTATGAGTAGGGGTGCTGATATAGCAAAGGCTACAGCTGATGTAAGTTTACTTAAAGATGATATTGCAGCAGTTGTAGAAGCAAAAGAAATAGCAAATAACACTATGAGTTTAATTAATAAAAATTTTAATGCTACAGTAGGAATTAATTCTATTATTTTAGCAGGTGCTACTTTTGGATTCTTTTCTCCAATACAAACAGCAGTATTACATAATGGTACTACCATAGGGTTATTATTAAACTCAATAAAAGGGATAAAAACAAATTAAATTTCTAGATTGATAATAATTATCAGAAATATTTAAAGTTTTTCAAGCTATAATTATTGATAATTATTATCAGGAGTTTATAATGCCTTTTTTATTACCATTAGCAAGTGTTTTAACTGTAGCAATTACAATGAAAACTTTGGAGAAAACTTCAAAGAAGATTCAAAAACGTAAAAAGAGGAAAATAAAAAATGGAATTTGATACAGAGTTAAAAAGAGAAGCAGCTAAAATAGGAATGACAGCAACCTTAGGTGTAACTGTTGCAACATCTCTTTTTATGAAAAATAAGACGGCAAAAAGAGCTCATGTTATTGCAGGAGCTGCTTTTTGTGGTTTTGCTTTATGGCATACATTCTTGTATGATTCGAAAAAAAATAAAACTAAAGAAGTTAAAAGAATAGAAGAAAATACTGAAGAACAAAAATAAACTCGTAGTAAGCGAGTTTATTTTAACTATCTTTTGATATTTTCATTAAATTTACATACCAGTCTTCACCTAAGTCTTCAAGCTCTATATTGTTAAGTGTAACTTCTAAACTATAAGAATCATTCATATTTAATTCTTCTATTTTATCTTCAGGAATAAATAATGCTTCAACACAATAGTCATAAAGTTGTTCTTCACATTGTACTTCTTCCATTCCCCAACCTTCTTCAAAGTCGCTAATTATAAAGTATCTTTCTGGTTCAGTTACATTTTTCAAGTAGTAATCCTTTTCGCATAATGTTGATAATCAATATTGAAAAAGAATACTATAGTTTCTTAACTTTGTGAATACTTAAATTTAAATATTTTATTTTATTTTTTTTGAAATTTATAAATTAAATAGTTATATATAGGAGAGAATCTCCTATATATTTTTGAATAAGTTTTTTATAAGATAGTCTTATTATTTCATAGGTTTTGCTTCTACCCAAATAACAGCATCTTGGCTTAGTTCTTTACCTTTATATTCTTTGTCTGAACCTGCACCAAGTGCGCAAAATCCCCAAAACCCTGCCTTAGGAATTGAAAAGGTAAATTCTCCATCTTTATTAGCTTTTATACCCATTGTAACAAATGAGTCCTGAGGTGCTTTAACATAAGCTTTTCCCATTTTATTATTTTTTAAATCAACATCTCTATTTAAATATTCAACTTCTATTTCTGCAAAAGGTACAGGTTTCCCATTAGATTTTACAATTCCTGTGAAACTTCCACCTTCCCAAATAGAATAAGGTTTAGTTAAAGGTACAATTTCTGCTTTCAAACCTAATTCTGCATCCCAATCAGTAGGTGCTCCTGCTACATTAACTATAGTTTTAGTGATTTGTTGAATATATGCATCTTCATTTGCTTCAAAGTATGGAGCTGGTTTCATTACTAAAATATGATCTCCCATTCTTCTTGCTTTGTATTTAGAAGCATAAGCATGACCTGAATTATGATTGCCTTTAAAAGTAATTTCTTTTAAACTCTTTTTTAAATCAGTTTTTTTGCCTTTATTTATTACATAAAATTCTTCAACATCAGCTAGTTTTTTACTGTCATGCTGTTTTCCCATATCCATTGTATGTTCATCTGCAAAAGGATGAGTAAACACATGTCTTAATTCTATGGTTTTACCTTTTGTTAATGCTGTATTTGGAGTATAAAGCATTTGAAAATGAGCAAATGCACTTGTTGCTAAAACTGCTGTTGCAACTACTGTACTTAAAATAGTTTTATTCATAAATTCTCCTTAAGATATTGATAATTAATATCATATAATAATCAACCTTAAGTTATCTTAAGGTTGATTTTTTATTATTCAGTTATATCTGAACCTTTTACATGTACTTGATGACCTTCTCCAGAATCAAAAACTGCAGTATATTCCCCTGATGGTTTTTCAAATGTTACTTCACTGTCTTCATTCATTTTTGTATTATAAACTTCTTTACCATCTTGTAAAATATGAAATTTAACACCACTAGCACTACTTCCATCACTGAAACCACCTTCGCAAGTAATAGTTCCATCACCATTATCAAAACAACTCATAATTGCAGTATGTGCAAACATTGAACTAGCTACAAAAGCTAAACTAAGTAAAATCTTTTTCATTTTTTTCTCCTTTTATTTGATTAAATTTTAAGTTGTGGTTTTTATTTTTTATACTTTGGATTTTAATCCTCCTTTCCAATTTATATTTTTATTAGGGAATAGTCCAATTATAATAGCTATACTTAAGACTGTAAAATAAAAATAAGTCATAGCTTCTAATCCTGTAAGTTGAGCAAGTGAGCCAAAGGTAAATATCATAGAAGATATTATAATTCCTAAAAATACAGGAAAAAATATAGCAAATATCATCCACTTATAACTATTTGTTTGCATCTTTACAACTATCATTGTTGCAATACAAGGTGGAGTTAATATCATAAAAATAATTATTGCAGCTGCATGAAGAGGTGTATATCCACTATTTAAAGCCAAAGCTTCTTCAGCTCTCATATCATCTGCTTTATTATTTTCATATATAGAACCTAAAGTAGCAACAGCACTTTCTCTTGCAGCAAATGAACTTAAGAATGCTACATTAATTTTCCAATCAAAGCCTGCATATTGAGTAAGTGGTTCAATTGCTCTTCCTGCCATTCCTAAAAGAGAATTTTCTACTTTTTCATTTTTCATATTTCTTAATATACGTTTTCTTTGTGTCGAAAGTTTTCTTAATGCTCTATTTATTTTTCTTGCCTCTTTATCTCTTTTAGGTTTAATAAATTTAAAGAATGATTCATTTAAGGCTATATATTCTTCATCAACAGAGGCTGCACCTTCTTTCGAAGTAGTAGACATTCTTTTCCCTCTATAACCATCATAATAGTTTAATAGTGCTGATACTTCTTCTTTTGTATCAACTTCTGAATAATATTTAGATTTTTGAGCTTTTTTATCAAAAGTATTAATACTTTTTTCTGCTTGTTTATCATATTTTACTTGTTGTTCTTCATTCAATCCAGGAAATTGAAGCATAGCAAAAAGAATTATTGCAACTGCAAGTACGATAGTTACAACTTTTTTAATATAAACCCAAACTCTTTGACTTGCTCTAATTATAACACCCTTGAATGTGGGCATATGATAAGGGGGAAGTTCCATTAAAAATGGAGCAGTTTCTCTATTTTTTAGAATAGTAGTTGTAATAAATTTTGCAACAATCATCGCAATAAATAGTGTTACTGTAGAGATAAAAAACATCATTATTGCCATATCTGGTTTGAAAAAAGCTCCTAGTAATAATGTGTAGAATGGAACCTTTGCTAGACAATTCATATATGGAACAGAAAGAATTGTGGCCATTCTTGCTCTTTCATCTGCAATTCCTTTTGTAGCCATTACTCCAGGAACAGCGCAACCTCCAACCATAGCACCACCTAATACAAGTGGTAAAGTGGATTGCCCATGAAGCCCAAATCTTCTAAATACTCTATCCAAAATAAAAGCCATTCTTGGCATATAACCTACATCTTCCATTATTGCAATAAGGGCAAATAAAATAAAGAATATTGGAATATAATTCATTAAAGCATTTGCACTATTTACCATCCAAATACCAAAATCTGTTAATAATGGAACTTCTATAAAATTTGTTTCAGGAAGTATATCAATTACAAAATTTTTAAATGCTGCAAGTATAGGCCAAGTATAATCTGTAAGTTTATATCCCCATACAATTGATATTTGATAAACTAAAAACATCAATAAAATTAAAATTGGTAGTGCTAAAAATCTATTTAATACTATTTTATCAGCTTTATCTGTTAATGTTTCTTTTCCTAAATTTTTCTCTTTTATCGCTTTATGATAGATAATATCAGCTGAGTCATATCTAAAAGAAGCTAAGTATGAAACAGTATCTTTATCATATTTTTCATGAAAGTTATTTTCTTCTTTTTTTACAAAATCTTGAATATCATCAAACTCTTTTTCTAATCTTTCAATTATTGGAGTATCACCTTCTAATGCTTTAATTGCAAGCCATCTTTTGTTTTGAGTAAGATGTGTATTTTCTATTTTATTTTCTAAATTCGAGATGTGTGGTTCTAATTCTTCATAATTTATTTTGAATTCTTCATATTGGTTTTTTTTAGAAAAAGTATTTACAATATTTGTCATAATATCTTCTCCGCCAATACCTTTTGCTCCACTTGCTTCAACTACAGGACAATTTAGCATTTGAGATATTTTTTTTGAATCAATTTCTATCCCTCTTCTTTTTGCAACATCCATCATGTTTAATACTACTACAACAGGAATTCCTATTTCTAAAAGTTGAAAGGTAAGATATAAATTTCTTTTTATATTTGACGCATCAACAACATTTACAATTACATCTGGATTTTCATCTATAATAAAATCTTTAGCAACTCTTTCTTCCAAAGAGTAAGAACTAAAAGAGTATGTTCCTGGTAGATCAACCATTTCAACTCTATTTTCTTTGTAGGTGAAAAAACCTGTTTTTTTATCTACTGTAACACCTGGGTAATTTGCAATATGCTGTTCGATACCACTTACTAGGTTAAATATTGTAGACTTACCACAATTTGGTTGTCCAGCAAGTGCTACTTTTATCTTATTCATTTGTTATCCTCTATTTCTACAAGATTAGCTTCACTTTTTCTAAGTGTTAAATAGTATTCATGAATTTTAATTTCCATTGGATCATATAGTGGAGCTTCTCTTATTACTTCTATTTCAACATTTTTGACAAATCCCATATCCAGGAGCTTATGTAAAAGTTTACCTGAGGCATTTAATTTTTTAATTTTTGCTTTCTGTCCTTTTGATAGGGTGTCTAATGTTGGTGTTATTTTAGTATTCATTTTTATCCTTTATTGGAAAATATTTTCTTTAATTTTTTTAAAATTTTTATCAAATACAACAGCATAATAATTTTTATTGTCTGTATATCTAACAAGGTAATACTTAGGGTTTGAAATAAATAAAAGTTTCATTTTTTTATAATTGAAATTTTTAAGTTCAATTTTTCTAAATTTTAATGTTTGATAATCAATAATATAAAAATCATTTTTACTATCAATTGCAAAACCTGCTAATTCTCTTTTTTTGTTTTCACTTATTTTCATAAAACTTATTTGAATATTGTTAGGATAATTTACTTCTTGTAAATGAATTTTATTGTCATATCTATTTAATTTAAATAGTTTATTTTTTGAGTCTAAAAAGAAGTAACCTAAGTCAAAAGGTTTCATATTTGTACTTTTCCCCCAAATATCTTTGATTGGAAAAGATACATTATTTGTTTTAAGTAATTTGTTTAATTGAGTAGTTAATTTTTTATCTAGTCTTTCATCAAAATTATATATTTTTATATCATTTTTTCTTAAGGCAATCATCTCTTCTGGAAATTTTATCATACCAATTTTACTATGTGGATTGAGCAAAGGGTACATTTGAACTTCTTGTCTTTTTAAAAGAGTAGGGTTATAAGAAAAGCTAAGTCTTGATTCTTTTATTGTTTTCTTATCATATATTTCATTATCTATTTTTATTGGTAATTTACCTTGTATATCCAAATTTCTCCAATATACAAAAGGTAAATATGATTCATATTTAGTTCTATCAAATGTTTCTTGGTTTTTTATGCCATATTCAAATTGATGGTCACCAAAATTCTTTTGATATACAAAATCTTTTACGATAGGTGAATAAAAAATATAATACTTGTTAAAATCATGTTTATATTTACTTTTATACATATCAAATGATAAGTAAATCACTATAACAATAGATAAAAAGCTTAAGAGCCTAAATAAAGTGTTTGTAAGCCTTTGCTCTTTTATACTATAAAAACTATCTAATGTTATAAAAAACATAAGTATTGCAATTGGTATCCAGATTAAGTCAATACTTGTGAAAATACTTTTTTGGAATATAAAGATAAATAAAATACCAATAAATAGTTTCAAACTACTTATAAGTAGATTTTTTTCAATAATAGAACTACTTATAGTTAAGTAAATAATAATTGAACCTAAAAAGTAGAAGCTTATATCTTTTATAGAAACCAATAATATTTCATTAGGATAATATTGTGATATGATAAAAATAAGGGCTAGACTAAATCCTATAGATAAGATAAAGATATAAAAAATACCAATAAATAAATGTAAAAATAAAGATTTTGACATTGAAATTGGTAGATGTGACATTATTTTTATTCTATTTCTAATTTTTTCAGGAACGAATTGAAAAACTGAAATAGATAAACCTATTAGTAAATATAAGTAAAAAAGATATTCATAGGGTTTTTGTTCTAAACTTGTAAATCTGTACCACATCATTGATTCAGGTTCTACTGTTTTAAATGAGAAATTTAAGTTATACCAAAAGTTCCCAAGAAGAGTAAAGGCTATTCCATTTAGAATAAAAAATATAGGTTTTATTTTTAGCCATTCTTTTTTTATTATAGAATTTATCATTTTAATATTTTCCTACAAAACCAAGAAATTTATCTTCAAAATCTGTTTGAATTTCTTCTAAATTTTCAATTGTCTCAAAAGTATAAAGTTTTTTATTTCCTTTATATTCTTCGATTCTATGTATTTTTGTTTTATCAATTTCTTCATTGTTTAGTTTATAGCATTTAAAGTTTGATATAAAATTATCCATAGTGTCTTGATGTACTATTCCACCTCTTTGAACAATTGCTATATCATTTATAAGTCCAACTAAATCACCCATTACATGAGAAGTAATTAAAATTGTTTTATTAGTGTTTTTTACATAATCTTTTAAATAATCAATAAAAAGTTTTCTGTATCCAGCATCAAGACCCATTGAATAATCATCAAGAATCAAAAGTTTTGCATCTTGAGCAAATATTGCCCCTAAAACTACTTGAGATTTTTGACCAAATGATAGTGTTGAAAGTTTTTGATTATAGTTTAATTTCATTAAATCGACTAAATCATAAAAAACTGAACTATTCCACTTTTCATAGAAGGGAGCATAAAATTTTTCATATTCTTTAATAGTCATATAGTCATAAGCAACAAAGCCTTCATGTAATAATGCAATATTCTCTTTTGTCTTTGTGGAAAGATTATGCGAAGGTTCTCCAAAAATTAGGCATTCACCATTTTTGGGTTTTAAATATCCCATTAAAATATTAATTAAAGTAGACTTCCCAACACCATTTTTACCTAAAATACCGTAAATCGAACCTTCTTTGATATTTAAATTAAGTTTATCATAGATAATTTTTTCTCCATAACTATGAGATAAGTCTTTAATTTGAATAATATCTTCTCTTTTTATCATTAATCTTTCTTTTTACTACTACAATCAGCACTTCCACAATTACAACCACTATTTTTAAATGTTTTTTTATAAAGATAATATAATGCAAAGATAGTAAGTATAACTAAAAATAATTCTTCCATTTTGTAACCTTTTTTTAATAATACCTTTGAATTAATCATAATAATTGGTATCATCAATTAATATTAAAATGATAATACGAATCAACTTTATTTGTTCTTAATATAAATATAAATAAAGTTATTTTAATAGCCACTTATGTGCTTCATCAAATGTTTCAAAATACATAATTTCTTTAGAAATAATTTTATTTGTAACCTTTATAGTATATTCTTCAAATTTATTATTTCCTACAATTGAAACTTTATTAATTTCCTTGAAATGCCTAATAGAAAATAAGAAGTCATCCCATAAAGATTTGATTTCAATACCTTCACTTTCTGTAATATCTATAAGAATATTTATTTTAGGTATTGAGTAAAGTTTTAATAAACTTTCAATTTTTTCTTCAAAAGCGTTAAACTCTTTTTTTGTAAGAATACCTTTTATAGAAAATTCTATATAAAAAGTATGTAAATGAATAGCTAATTTATCAGTAGTAGATTCTTCTATTTCTTTTTTTGTTGATTCTTTATTTAAAAATAAATACCAAGTTGCTAAACCTACAGTACTTAGTGCTGAAGCTGTATTAATTTTTTTACCTATGTTTTTATCAGTAAAAAAAGAGCTTACTACAGTTAGTCCTGCTGAGAAATAAAGACTTTTTTTGATTCTTTCTTTATTATTAGTTGATTTTTCTTTTATCATAAGTATTCTTTAAAATTTTTTTGATTTTAATTAAAATGTAATTATAACTTATTTAACTTAAATTAATAATTATTATCATAAAAATTGATTTTTAATTAATTTGTTTTTTGATAATATTCAAAAAATATTAAATTTGGATATACATGAAATCAAAATACAAAGTTGTCTTTTTTATAACAATATTATTAGTAATACTTTCTTTGAGTATTTCAACTGTTAATTATTATGTTTCTTTGGAGTCGGCACAAAAGCATTTAAAAAATCAATCTTTGCCTTTATCTTTAGATAATATTTATTCAGATATTCAAAAACATATAATTCAACCTTATTTAGTTTCTTCAATGATGGCAAATGATACTTTTTTACAAGATTGGTTAGTAAATGAAGAACATAATGTTAATAAAATTTCTAGATATTTAGAAAATATAAAAAATAAATACCATATGTTTAATGCTTTTTTAGTTTCTGAGAAAACAAAAAAATATTATACTCAAAATGGTTTTTTAGAGGTTTTAAATAAAGATAATGCAGCGAACAACTGGTATTTTAATTTTCTTTCTACTGAAAAAAAACATGAAATTAATTTAGATTTTAATAAATATTTATCAAATAGTTTAATTATGTTTATTAATTATAAGATACTTGATAAGGATTTAAATCTTATTGGAGTTACTGGTTTAGCTTTAAAGATTTCATATATTGATGATTTATTAAAAAAATTTAGAAAAAAACATAATTTTATTGTGACTTTTTATAATAGTCAAGGAGATATAGTTTTAGCAGAAAGGGAAATAACAAAAGAAAAAAATATTGATGAAATAGTGGAATTAAAAAAATATAAAAATCTGATTTTATCTAAAAAATCTGTTTTATTGGAGTATTCAAAAGGATTAGAACAATATATTTTAAATACAAAATATATTCCAGAGTTAGATTTATATTTAACTGTAAAAGCTAATTTAGAAGATTTTACTTATGATGTAAAAAAAATATTATATTTTAATCTTTTTGTTTCTCTATTAATAACCTTTATTATTGCTACTATTATATATTTTATTATTAAAAACTATAGCAACAAGTTATAGTTTTTATCTAATAATGATACTTTAACAAATGTATCAAATAGAAGAGATTTTGAAGAAAAGCTAAATTATCATTTGAATATTTATAAAAGAAGAAAAAATGATATTTCTCTTGTTTTTATTGATATTGATAATTTTAAAGATTTAAATGATAAATATGGACATGAAGTAGGGGATAAAGTTTTAAAAAGAGTTGCAGAAATTTTAAAGTCAGAAATAAGAAAAACAGATTTATTAGCAAGATGGGGTGGAGAAGAATTTATTATTACTTTAGTAGATTCTAATTTAGAAAGTTCTAGAAAAATCACTGAAAAATTAAGAGTTTTAATTCAAGCAGATATAAAACTAAAAAAAATTGTAAGTCAAGAGATTAGTGCAAGTTTTGGACTTACACTATTAGAAGAATCTGATAGCTTAGAAAAACTTATAGCAAGAGCAGATGAAGCTATGTATAAAGCTAAGGACAATGGAAAAAATCAAGTGTGTATTTTATAAGAACTTTCACTAATGTAAGAAACCATTTGATTCTTACCATACTCTTTTGCTTTATCTAAAGCATTATATGTTTTTTGTAATAAAATATCTAAGTTGTCTTGTGGTTCATTTAATGCAGAGATACCTATACTTGCAGTAATTGAAACTTCAAATTTATCATAAGTGCTAAAGTCTAAAGCTCTAACTTTATCTAATAGTCTTTCTCCTAATATTTGAGCAGCTTCTAATGATGTCATTGGTAGTAATAATAAAAATTCTTCACCTGAATACCTTGATAAAATATCAGATTCTCTAATACTTGCTTTAAGTAGTTCTGCAATTTCTTTTATAACTGTATCTCCAAAAGTATGTCCATGTTTTTTATTTATTTCATTTAAGTTATCAATATCTAAAACCATAAATGTTAAGCAACTATCATATCTATGTGCTAAAGAGATAGTTTTAATTGCATGGTCATTTAAATATCTTCTATTCCCTATGCCTGTTAAAGGGTCATTAAATGCTAACATCTTTATATTATTTTGAGTTTCTTCGAAGTTATTGTTTTTTTCATTTGTTAGAGTATCAATTTCTTTACTTAGTTTTTGTAGTTTTTCTTTTGTATTAATTACATCTGTTAAATCTCTTGAAATACCAATAATGTGTTTTTGTCCTGTTGCTTGATCATTTACAGGAATAATCATAGTATTATAAAACCTTTTTTCTCCATTAATTTCAATAGTTTCATCTTCCATCATAGGAGATTTTTTTTCTAAACATTTTAAGTATTTTTCTTTTAAATCTTTAGCTTTTTCATCTCCAATTAAGTCTTTTATCTTTTTGTGCTTTATATTTTCTTCTATTCCTAAATCTTTTTGTTGAGAAGGGTTTATTTCTTCAACTATAAAATCCCCAGTATCTTCATCTAGTGTTGCTAAGAACATATTATCTGCTGAATTTTCCCAATAATGATTAAATAAATTTAATTTTCCTTCATCTAAACTTTTGATGTTCATCTGTTACTCTCTTAATATGATATTATGTTATAAATAATATCAGAGAATATATGAAATTCTCATAAAAAATGATTTAATTGTAAAATAGAATGAAGTGCACTTTAGCTAATTACCAACTGATTGATACTATAATATTATATAATTAAATACTAATTAGGTAATTTATGAAAATATTTGTTTTTTTACTTATCTCTTTTTTCTCTGTACTAAATGCATCTACTTTAAGTAATTTATTAAAAGAGTATGAAAAATCTTCTAAAAATTCTCTTGAAACAATTGATGAAAAAATGGGTTATGTAATTGTTTATACAAAAGAAGAATTAGAATTAATGCAGTATGAAAATCTTAGTGATGTATTAAAAGAATTACCTGCAAATAATTTGAATATAAATAAAATGGGATTAAATACAATTTCATTACCAGGAACAAAAACTGATGTTACGGGTTTTTTTAGACTTTATATAAATGATCACGAAGTTAGTTCTATTTATAATCAATCTCCTTCTTTATCTTGGTCAGAAATGCCTATTTCTTTAATTGACCATATTGAAATTTACTATGGGGAAGGTTCTTTTAATTTAGGAAATGCAACGGGTGTTCAGTTTATAAGAGTTTATACAAAAAGTGCAAAGAAAGAAAATGGTAATGAATTATATCTCTCTCAATCAAATAAGAGTTCTAACTCTCAAAGTATTACACACTCTAGTATTTTAGAAAATGGTTGGACTTATCTATTTCATTTAACTAATAATAATGATTTTCCAAAAAATAGTTTTGATAAAAACAATTTAAAAAATGATAAAAATTCACAATATCTTTTTTTCAATCTAAATTCAGAGTATATTAATTTTGATATGGGATATACAAATCTTCAAAAAGATGTTTATACAGGATATTCCTCAGATTTTATGCCTGATGATGGACTTTTAGAATCAAAGAATTTCTTTCTACATTTAACTAATTATTTATCAGAAGATAAAACGTTTAAATCGACAATTTCTTATGATGTTAATAATTACAAATATGAAGAATCTAATAAAGAAGGTTTATTTTTAGTTCCTATTATTGATTTAAAAAATATAAATGAAACTATGCCTAAGTATTATAATGAAGACTTGAAGTTTACAAAAGTAGAAGCCTCTCTTTCAAAAAAGTTTTTTCTTGATAGGCATAAAATTTATTCTGCGTTAAATGTTGCAACTAAAAAATATAAAGTAAATAATAGAGAAAGTATTAACTTCTTAAATCAAAAATCAAATATTAGTGATTATACAGATTATAATAAAGAAAATATTTATTCTTTTATGATTGAAGAAGATTTTAAATTAAAAGAAAATTTACATTTAATTGCTAACTATAAAATTAGTAAATACGAAAGAAAAGGTTCTACTCTTGAAAATGATGTAGAATATTTATATAGATTTGGGGGAATATATCTTCCTACAGAGTATTTAGGCTTTAAAACTTTTTATACAAGAAGTTATTTAGCTCCAAATTTTTTTAATATAGACTTTAAAGAAAAAAGTGAGAATACTTTTAAGACTCAAAAGTATAAGTATTTTAATTTTGAAAGTGTTTTAGCCTTTGGCAATTCTAAATTTAATATTGATTATTATAGGGTTAAAATAGATGATTTTGCTTATAATTCTCCAATTGGATTTATAAATATTGAAGATGCTGTTAAAACAAATGGAGTGATTTTAGAATATGAATACAAAATTGATAAAAAAAGTAAAATAAAACTAAACTATTATAAAAATAATTTAAATAGAAATTCTACAAACTCTTATGAAGGTGGATATCTTAAATATAGTACTAAATATGAAAGGTTCAGTTACTTTACTTCTTTAATATATAAAAGTGCTTATAAGTTTTTAGATTTAGATGTAGCAAATAGTTATAATCTAAATATGGGTTTTACTTATAACTATACTAAAAATTTAAGTATTAATTTAAAAGGTCAAAATCTGCTAAATAAACCTACAAGTTCTTTATTTAACAATGGAATTGGTGGTGATAATATTTCTATAAATGATTATAATAGAAAATTCATTTTTGGTATTAGGTGGCTGTTTTGATTAGGTATTTATTGATAATAAGCTTTATGGTTTGTTTCATAAAAGCAGATAATTATACTTATCTTTTAGATAAATATCAAAAAGAAACAGAATTAGAGGCAAAAATTGTTGTAAAGATAGCAAAAGATATTTTAGTTAACAAACCAGTAATATTATATATACCAGGGATGAAATCTTTAGATTATAAAGTTTACTCTTCTTTTGTCAAAGTTACAAAGCTTTGTTCTGAAGCAAACTTTGTATTTGTTAAGTATTCAAAATCGCATAAATGTCAGAAAAAAGGTAAAAATTCTTATATCTTGACAAATAATTATAAAAAGCTACTATCTGACAAAACCTTTCTAGGTGCTTTTTTTTGGAGTAAAAGTAGACCTAATATAGTTTTAGTAAAAAGTAGGTTATCTCAAAAAAATATTTATTTACCTAGAGAATATGAACGATATATTGAGGACTTATAGTGATGTTTAAAAGTATTTTCTCTAATAGATTTTTTTTAATATTTATTTTTTCATTTATCTCAATATTACTTTTTTTTATTCTTTCTTCAGTTAATAAATTTGAGAATAATTTTGAAAAAAAAGTTTTTGAAATTGCTACAGTAGATATTATTCAGATAGTTAAAAATACATCAAAATCAATTGCTAGTAAACTAAATGACTCTTCTAATTATATTAATAAAATAAAAAAATCAACTTCTTTACAAAAAGATATTGAAGATGAAATCTCTCTTTTAATAACTAATAATATCAAATATGTATATTTACTTTATAAAGATGAAAAAGGCATATATAGATTTTTAGCAGATGGTGCAAAAAAAGGTGAAAAAGCATTTATAAATCAGAAGTTTGATGTGGAAAGTTCAAAATGGGATGATGTTTACATTAGTAAAAAAACAGTTTTGATTAAGCAACCATTACTTCATCAATTATCTGTTACTTTTATTGAACCAATTTTAAATAATAATGAAGTAGAATTATTACTTGTTTTAGACTTTTCTATAGATAAAGCTAAAGATATTAATGAGGTTATTATTTTAGTTAAAGATATAATTATTGCCATAAATATAGGGATTATCTTTTTCATTCTTATTTTAATAATACAAACAATTAAATATTATTCAATTAATAAAATAGCTTATGTTGATTCATTAACAAATGTATATAATCGTAATTATCTACAAAGAAATGAAAATAAAATTAATCTAGAAGACTATACTTTAGCTGTTTTGGATATTGATTATTTTAAAAAAATCAATGATACTTTTGGACATCAAGTTGGAGATTTAATTTTAAAAGAAGTTGGGTCAATAATGTTAGAATCTATACGATTAAAAGATGATATTATTATAAGATATGGTGGGGAAGAGTTTATAATTTTATCTAAAAAACAATATACAGATGAAGATAATAACTTAAGTGCAATAAATAGAATATTTAATAAAGTAAGAAATAATACTTTTAATGTTTTAAAAAATAAAAAAATAAAAGTTACCGTATCCATGGGTATTAATTTGGAACCTCATAAATCAAAAAGTTTTAAAGAAGCTTTTAGACTAGCTGATGATGCTTTATATCAAGCAAAACAAGATGGTAGAGATAGAATTGTTATTCATGAATAATCTTATATTTGAACTATTCTATTTCTTCCTTTATTCTTAGCTTGATATAAAGCGTCATCAGCACGTTTTAACATAGACTCACTTGTATCATTTTTTATATAAAAAGTTAAACCAAAACTTGCAGTTTTTTTACCTACTTTACAAAAGTGAGTATTTTCTATTATACTTTTTAAGTGTTCAATTAATTTGCTTATCCCTTCTTGTTTAGCTTCTGGAATTATAAGTATAAATTCTTCTCCTCCCCATCTGCCTATAATATCTGTTTTTCTTGTATGATTTTTTAAAATATTAGAAAACTCTATTAAGACCTTATCTCCAACTTGATGTCCAAAAGTATCATTTACTTTTTTGAAAAAATCTATATCTAAAATACATAGACCAAAATTATGATTGAATCTTTCACTTCTATTTATTTCATTTTGCAAAAGTTCATCAAGCTTAGCTCTATTATAAATTCCTGTTAGTTTATCTGTTGTTGCTAATTGTTCAAGTTCTTTATTCTTTTTTTCAATATCTAGTTTTGCTTTCTCCAGAAGTTTATTACTTTTTTCTATCTCTTTTTTTGCAAAAATAAGTTTTGTATTCCAGTAACTAATAATAAGGATAATAAATAGTGTAATACCAATAATCTTCCAAATCAAAGAGTAGTCTACAACTTTTTCTTGTTTTAATGCTACCCATTTTTTATATATTTGAGCAACTTTCTTTTTATCTATATCAGTTACAACTTTTTTAAAAATATTAAATAAAACAGTATCATCTTTATTTACACCAAAAGAAAGATTATATCCTATAGGAAGCTTTGAAATAATTTTTAAATCATAAAAACCATATTTTTCCATAGCGTATCCTATGGCAGCAGTTGCATCTATATATCCAAATACTTCCCCTTTTTGAACTTTCTCTAAGGCTTCTTTAGCACTTTTTACTATTAATATTTTAGCTTCTGGATATAATTGTTTTAAATCATTTTCTGCTGAATAGCCTTTTACAATAGCAAATTTTTTATTTTTTATTTCATTGAAATCATCTATAAATAAGTTTTCTTTTTTTGATACGACAACATAAGGTAAAAAAATTAATTCTTGCGTAAATTTTAAATACTTTCTTCTATCTTTTGTATTTTTTACTAGAGATAAAATATCACACTCTTTATTTTTTGCTTTTTCTAAAGATTCTTGCCAACTTTTACTATTTGTAATAATTATCTCTTTATTAAGTTTTTTTGCAATTATCTTATTAATATCAGCTCCAAAACCTTCAAAATTATTATTTTCATCAAGAGCTCCAAAGGGCATCCAGTTTGGAGCAACACACATTTTCAATGTTTTGTTTTTTAGATAATTTTCTTCTTTTTTTGTAAGGTTTATTAATTCTTTATTAGTTAACTCTTTTTGCTTAGTTATTGAGGGTTCTTTTACAGTTTTTTCTTCTAATAAAGACATATTAGAGTTTTGATATATTTGTTGAATACCAATCCAGTTATGTGTAATTTTATTCCATTCTTTATGGGAAATTGAAGCTAAGCCTTTTTGAATAATACTGAAAAGTATAGGTTTATCAGGATTTACTCCAAATCGTAAATCCTCCTTATTTACAGTAGGAAGTGTTAATTCATCTATGGCTTTTATATTAATTAAACTATTTTTTATAATGTAGTGATTCATTGTAAGTAGATTCATAATTGCTGCATCAATTTGACCATAACTTAAAGCTTTTGCCATCTCTTCTATACTTTCATTTATAAAAAGTTCCACTTCTTCAAGTTCTGACATCTCTTTTGCATAAAAAATATCTTTTTGAATTCCTATTTTTTTACCTTTTAAACTCTCTATTCCTTTGTAGTTTTTAAAATCATTTCTTACAAAAATCAAAGTAGGAATTTGATAATAAGGTTCAGTAAATAAAGTAAAAGGTTCCCTTTCTTTTTTATATGAAATATCAGCTATTACAAAAGATTCTTTATTCCTAAATTTATTAAGGTTTTCTACCCATTCTCCTGTTTTTTTCTCAAATTTTAAACCTGTTTTTTTACTTAGTAAATCAATTAAGTCATTAACAAAACCAAGGTATTTCCCATCTAACTTTGCAGAGAAAGGATAAAAATCTTTCATAACAGAAATAGGAATAGACTTATTGTTTTTAATATAGTTTAGTTCTTGTTTTGTAAGATTTATTTGTGGTTTATTTTCAATATACACAATAGATTTATAGTTATGAAAAGGTTCACTCATCCCCATTTCCACAAATACAGAACCAATTCTTTCAACTTTTTTTAAATCAATACTTCCTATAGGATAAGTTTTTGGAAGCATCATTCGAGTTGTTTCTTTTGCTTCATATAGAAGATGATTTTTTGTTTTATTTTGAGTATTATATTTTTCTAAGATTAGATTTACTAATTCTTCTTTATTTTTTAAAGCATAATCCCAACCTTTATTTGTAGCTTCAATAAATTTTTTTACTAGTTCAGGATTTTCTTTTAAAACTTTTTTTGAAGTGAAAAGATTTACATCATAAAGTTCAACCCCATAATTACTTGGGTCTAAAATATTATATTGGATACCTTTTTCTTGAAGAAGATAAATTTCATTTGTTAAAAATGAAGAGTAAGCATCTATTTTTTTATCAATAAAATCTTGAATATTAAAACTAGAAGGTATTAACTTCATATCATTCATGTTCATATCAAAGAATTTAAACATTTGATGATAGTTTGCACTTTCATGGTCTTTTTTTGCAATCATCAGACTTTTGCCTTTTAGTTCTGAGGGAAATCTGATGTCTGGATTTGTAATTATTGCAAGGGGAGATCTTTTAAAATAGTTTGCAAGTAAGACTATAGATTCGCCATTCATAGCTTTTTCAATAACACCACTACCCCAAATAGCAAAGTCTACTTTGTTGTTAACTATTTCTTCAAAGATATCAATATTTGAATCATACTCTAAAATATCAAGATTTATACCAGCTTCTTTATAATATCCAAGCTCTTTTGCAGCATAAAAACCTGCAAACTCAAATTGATGTTTCCATTGGAGTCTAAGACTCATATTTTCAAGCTTTGTGGCAAATAGTGAAGAGACAAATAAAATAAAGACAAAAATATACTTTATAAAAATATTACTATATTTCATAATTCTCCCCAGACTTAGATAATATAATACTAGAATATCTTATTTTTACTTATAAGCAAATAGGGTGTTTTATTAATAATTAAATGATGAGAATTAAGATTAAAATAAAGAAATATAAAATTATGGTGCGACCGATGGGATTTGAACCCATACACCCGAAAGCACTACCCCCTCAAGGTGGAGGTATTTCCCTTAAAATAGGAACTCAACCAACTACTGTGCAATATGTGTGCAGTAGACTATGCTGGTTTTGATTGAGAAACTTTATCCTCAACTTCAACCATCATATTAAATATTTCTTGTTGTTTTTGTGCATTTAATTTATCGTGTTCTAGTTTTAGTATTCTAGGGTCGATATAATGTTTTTCTGTTATCCTTGAACCTTTTGAATGTCCCATAATTTTTTGGATATCTTCAAGGTTTTCACCTCCAAAACTCATTACAGATGCATATGACCTTCTTGTTGCATATAGAGTTTTATATTTCACTCCTATGCTTTTTAGTAACGGTTTTAAATGATAATCAACTATAGTTTTTGATTCTCTGTAATATCTACCATCTTTATTGATAAATAGCCATTCATTTGACGGTCTAACTTCATAGTAAATTTTTAATAACTTTACTAAATCTGGCAATAGTTGAATAGTTCTAAAATGGTTTTTATTACTTGTTGAATTTTCATTCTGTTCTGTAATAACACCTCTTGTAATACTTCTTTGAAGTGATAATTTTTCAGTTTCAAAATTTATATCATTCCATTTTAAAGCCATACATTCCCCCGTTCTTAATCCTAACTTGAAAGATAGTTCTAAAAATATTTTGAACCAACCTTTTGCATTTTTTAGTATAACTCTTATTTCTTCAGTAGAGTATGCCTCAGTTTTTTTAGGATTATAAGATAAATCAACAGCTTTGACACTTCTAGTTTGTACTGGATTTCTTTCGATTAACTCATTATCATAGGCATAATCAAAAATTATGTTTAAAAGATTCTTTATTCTTTTAACTCTATCGTTACAAACTTCTTTTTTTTGTTTCTCAAGTAAATTAACAATATCAAGAGGCTTTATGTCCTCTATTTTTAAACCTTTAAAACTTGGTAGAACTCTATTTTTAAAAAGTCCTTCAAGTTCATTTTGACTAGCTTGTTGTCTTCTCGAACTTGTGACTTCTAGTATCATATATCCAAATTTTTCAAAGTTATTTGTAGTGACTTCATTTCTATCTGTATCTAATAACTTTGATAACACATCTAATGGATTTGCTTTTTTCATCCATTGTTTAGTTGCAGGAGTTAATTTTTTACCTGTAGATTTTCTATGAAATTTGCCATTTATAGAACCATGAACATAGATAACATTTTTTCTAATTTTAAAGACCCCATCACCTTTTATTCTAATATTACTCATTTTGAACTCCTATTCAAAATAGTAATTACTGCCTTTTGTGATGCAAACATTTTACCACCATCAACCCAATAATCAACTTCAGGTTCAAAATTATTTATAAGAAATTGTCTTATTGATTGTCTACTTTTTCCAGTAGTTTCAGATAAGTAACTAACACTTGCTTTTTGAGGTATCATAAGACTAATCATCTCTTTTAGTTCTAATACCAATGATTTTAAAGCTAGATATTCTGATTGTTTAAAATTATCTTCCATTGTAATATCTCCTTTATATAGAGAATGATAATAAGTAGTAGTGGGAAATATCCCACTACTAAACTAGTTGTTAAAAAAGTTAGATTTTAAATCATCATTTGTATATGATTTATCTTGAATAAGTCTCTGTTTAATGATTTCATAATATCCATCATCTTGTTCTATCCCAAAATAATTCATTTTGAGAAGTTTTGATGAAATAAGAGTTGTACCTGAACCAGCAAAAGGTTCTAATATTATTCCATCCTTATCTGTGTTAAAAAGTTTTAGTAAATACGCAAATAGTGCAACTGGCTTTACACTTGCATGGTCATTTGCCTTTTTAGAATTTACATTCTTTGATTTAATTTCTTCACCCTTGTAATTATAATTTTTTTCTTCGTTAGGTTTAGAAGTAAAAATCATATTACCAAATATTTGTTGGCTCCAATTTTTAATTGAAAACCTTTTTCCAATAAACTCATTTATTTCTTCAATAGAAATGAGTTGTTGAACTTGTTTGTTATTAACCTTAGTTTCCTCTATATTAATTGTCCCTTTTGATAAAGTGTCATCATTAAGAGCTTTTGTAGCATGCTCATAAATTAAATCTTCAAAAGGTTTTTGTACAATAATAATTGGCTCAACTGATGATGCTATATGAGGTGTCTTTTCACCTTTAAAGTTAGAAGATTTATCAACATTATCTTCATCTTCTTTAACTTTACTTTTTTGTTTATCTTCCATCCAATAACTTCTTGGAAGATTTGGATCATGAACCCAATAAAGTTGATTAAACTTAATATTAAAACCTACTTCTTTAAGTTTGTCATGAAGATTTAAAATTAAATCGCTTCTTGGAGAAAATGTAGTTACAAAAAAACCACCAGGCTTTAGTGTTCTGTATATCTCATTAAATAACTCTAAAGGAGGTATATCTTTATCCCATTCTTCACTTTTACAAGAAGTTGTATTTTTCCCCATTTCTTTTTTTACTGAAATACCATAAGGAATGTCAGTAATACAATGTGAAAAGTGATTTTTAGGAATTGACTTTAAGATTTCAAGTGAATCACCCTTAAAACATACGTTAGAAGTAAGTTTTCTTAGATTTTGTTTCCTTGACTGTTCAATCTTCTCTTCAATTGTATGTTCTACTTTAAGAATTGCATTTTTTAAAGTTTTTTTATTAAGTAAATCTTTGGTTAGATTTATAATTATCTCTTGATTTTCTTTTGAAAAAGAAGCAAGCTTTTTCAAATCCTCATTAACTAAAGGTTCTGTTTTTGTTTCTAAATGTTCAATTAAAGATTTATTTTTAGATAACTCATTCCAAAGTTTTCTTGACCTTTGAATTTCTCTTGGTTGTACACCAGTTTTGTCTTTAATCTCTTCATTTTTAGCTTTTGCCTTTTTTGTTTTTGAAGTGTTTGAACATAACTTATCATACTTTTCAATTAGTTTTCCTAATTCAAAGTGATCAAAATGTTTTCTGATAATATTTTCTTCTAGTTCAATTATCTCAACTTTTTCTTTTGATAAATCTGTATAAACAGAAGCTTCAATTTCTGTAAGACCTAATTCTTTATGAGCTATCAATCTATGATAACCAGAAATAAGGACATATTCACCATCAATCAAATTTAATGAAATAGGATTATATTGTCCATTTTCATTAATAGATTTTTTTATTAGTTCCACAGTTTTTGTATCTAAAGAAGTTACTCTCTCACCAATTTTTACTTGTTCAATTTTTATTGTCTTAATGTTATTCATAATAATTCCTTTCAATTATTAGTTATTTTTTAAACCAAATACAATGTATTCGTTTGCCGTATGTCTATATGCTCCTTTTTCAATCGAAGAAGAAGTTTCGACACGTGTGAAAATAAGTTTTTCTAAACCAAATTTTCTCCTATAATATTCAATAGCAGGGTGTGCATTATTGTTATAAATACAGTTAATATATTTCAACTCTTTAATGTATTTAATAGAGTCAAATTTTTTAACACCATAATTTGTTCTTGCTAATGGAATATCTTTAGATTGTAGTTCTTCAAAATAATTAGAAGAAAAGTTTTCAATAGGAGTGTTATCTTCAACAACATAAATAATATCAATGTTAAATAAGATATTTTTATTTTTTTTATATTGTTGTAATACTTCCCATGCATCTTCACATTTGAATTCAATGTCGAACTTATTGTAAATAGAATGTATTTTTTTTATTCTATTTGAGAACGAAGAGATTACTTCAACAATTTTTTCTGAAGAATAAATTTTATTACTAAAGTTTGAAACTTCAAAAGTTACTTTAGGAGTGTAATTACTTGAATATTGAATACATTGTAATAGAATGAATCTAATAGCAGTTTCAACACCTCTTTCATTATTTTTTTCTAAATTATGAACTTCTTCTTTCAATTCAGAAGCCAATATTTCATATTCCTCTTTTTCAAGAAAAATTCTTCCAAATTTGGAAACAACTTTAGTTTTTATCAAATTAGAAAATGCATCTATTAGTTGATTTGGTTTCTCTTTAATTAGTTTATGAATATTTATTATCGTCTTATTTAATTCATTAACTATCACTTTTTTAATTCCAATTTCCGACAATTTGTCAGACATTGAGATTAAAGAGCCACCTGCACCAAAAAATATATCGGCATATATTTCAAATTTTTCACCTATTTCAGTTTTATCTTCATTTAAAACCTCAAGGGCATAGTTTAGTTCTTTCTTCATTTTATTCTTACCACCAGGGTAAGGAAATGCAGAAATCGCTTTTGTTTCAAAATTCTTTTCTAAACATTTATTCAAAAGAATTTTTAATTCTCTCAAAGCAGTTTTTTTACAATCAAGTTTTAAAGCTTTTTTTATGCTCTTAGTGATTTTGTTTTTCCAAATAGAATCACTTATGTGATATTGAGAAATTAGTTTATAAACAACATTATAATTCTCATTTGAGTCTGAAAACTCAAATACCAAATCATTGAATAATATTTCAATTGTTTTATTCATAGCCTTTTCCTTAATGAATATTTCACTTACAAAAAATAAGTGAATAGGTATGAATAGGTCATAATTTTAATCTAGTGATTTAAATAGACTGACCTATTCAAATTCCGACAAATTGTCGTCTACACTGAAATTAAAATCATTGAGAATGTAAAATTTAAACTTTTTAACAATAGATTTTAAAATAACACATCAATGACTTTTAAATTGTTTATTTAAAGAGTCATTTAATGGATAATGGAATTTTTGCAAAGTGGTGTGGGAAATCTCCCTCTAAGAATTAAGTTTGTATAATTTATTATGAAAAAAGAACTAGAAAAAGAAATAAGAAGTATTGACTTCAATGAAGTTGAAGATGAAATTGAAAGATTAAGTGATAAATTTAATTTATCTGAACTTCAAGAAGAAAAATTAAGACAGAAAGTTGAAGAATATATAGAGTCTTTAGAAAAAACCTGCTTTAAATACAAACCAAAGGAGACTAATAAGTCTTATATTTTAGCTAACGCAATACTTGAAGCTATGTGTATAAATAATGATTTAAATGTATTTGTAGATTCTTCTAAATTCAAAATTCATCAATATTATAATGAAGTTTCTCAAGAGGAATTAGTTGAAAAACTGTTTTTTAAAATAAAAGAAAATAAGAATGACTCGACCTCAAAAGAAGCTTTACGTCTTTTAAAATGCTTGAGACTATTAAACCATAAACAGCCAAATTATGCATTGTTTTCAAAAAACTGGTTTAAAGATAGTAGATATGAGATTATAGATAACAATGTATTGAAATTTCTGACCCCTTCTTTATTAGGATATCTTGGAAAACATTATGATTCTACTGTATCTAAATATTTTGAGAATATTGATGAAGTTATTAAATATATAATAAAACCTTCAATCTATCATAATAAACTAAATTTTATAGAAGCTACAATTATTGATGCGATAAATGAATTAGATGATTTAACAATAAAAATATATAATAAGGATGAAGAATTTTCAATTTATCCAATGCAGATTATATATAAGAAAGAGGGACATAATCAATATAAAGTTTTAAGATATGAAGTAGATGAAGATGATTTAAAGCATGAAATTGACTTTGATAAAATTGAAAGAATTACATTAAAAGATAAAACTTATAGTAATTATGAAGTAGAAGAATCTTCCACTAATCAAAAATATTTATTTAATCCTAGTTACTCAATGCTTTCTGTTGAATCATATAAAAAGAATCAACCATCTAAAACAGTGTTATTAGAAATTGATACAAATATAGTTGAATATTTCCAAGTTAAACCATTATCAAATATGAAGTTATACGTTACAGAAGAAGAAAAGCAAGACTTTTCAAAAGAGTACGGTTTAGATACATTACCTAATAAATGCTATATTTTTGCAGAAGATGATAAAGAATATATAATATCAACTATTTTTCATACTATTGAATATGTAAAAATATTGGAGCCAACAGAATTAAATGAAGATATAGTTGAGCGAATGAAAATATTTGCTAAAAAGAATAATATAGATTTATGTAAAGAAGATACACCACCTAAGAAACCAATTGAACCATCAGATTTAACTTCTATTAAAGAAGAAACTAATGAAATAAAAGAGAATAATAAAGATATTGTAATTGATAAAAGTGGTAAAATGGAAGATATAAAAAATAATGATAGTGAGATAAAATTCAATTTTTAATATTCAAAATTTTAAATAAGTAAATTAAAAAGTAATAGTTTTTTAATAATCTTAAATGATAAACTCTAAAATTTCATTTTTAAACTATTCAATCTATTTTTATAATATAAAATAGATAGTTTAATCCCTTTTGGGGAAAAGTGAAAAATAGCAAAAGTTTTTCACTTCCCCACCTCCTACCAAGAAAGCATATAAAATATATAATTTTCAAATTCTTAAAAGTTGCCTTGACTAACTTTTAATAAACTGTGAGCAATATAAGAAATATTATAAATTTCATAGATAGTCTAAAAAAAATCAATAATTACATCTTATAATATAAGTATATTAGAAAAAAAGGTTAAATTATTGAGTGTAAATTTTTCAAAAGTAGATGTTAGTTTATTGAATTTTTCAAGATATAATTTAAGTGATAAACAATTAAATAGCTTACAATATAATCTAAATAATTTAGGTATTAAAAATCTTTCTTATGCTGATACTATTAAAGAATTAAAAAATAAACTTGAATACTCTTATATTGTAAAATCTTCAAAATTACTTGAATACTTTGTAAAAAATAATCTAAAATCAAAAAATATTAAAACTAATAAAGTTAAAGATTATAGTCTTCAAAATGGTATGTTTAAATATGCTAATGACTTTTATTATGATGTTAAATCAAACGATATAAATGAAGTAGAATTAAAATTTAAAGAGTATAAAAAAGGAGATTTTCTATCAAATAAAGATAAATTATATAGCTATAAAAAGATAGCTAAGGTTATGTATTTAGATTATGTAAATAAACAAAAAGAAAAAGTATTTATAACCTTTACTCTGCCAAACAAGCAATTTCATAAATATAATAAAAATGGTTTTGAAACAAATACCTATAATTCAAAGGATAAATTTGAAGAAAATGTTGAAAAGGGTTTAAAACTATTAAATGAAATTCATAGATATTTCTATCACACATTAAAATATAAAATTAGAAGATATTGTAAAAGCAATAACATAACTAATAAAGAAGTAATAAACATTGATTTTATAAAAATCCTAGAACCTCATAAGAGTTTAGATGGACATCTTCATTCATTATTTTATATAGATAAAACCTTTTTAAATATAGTAGAAGAGGTTTATTCTATGACAATAGATAATTTTAAATTAAAAGAGACAACATATGAAATATTAAAAAATGCAAAAGCTTCAACTTATTTAAATAAATATCTTTTAAAAACAACAAAATCTGAGAATCTTTTTTATAATCAATATAAAAGATATTTTTCAAAAACAAGATTTTTCACAAGCTCTAATTTTAGACATACTAATCAAGAAAAAATAGAGATAGTTTATAAGTTTTTAAATCAATATAAACCAAAGATAATAAAATATTTTAAAAGAGGTAATATTCCAATTTATTACCAAATAGAGAAAATTATATTAAAAGGTTATTTCAGATTTGAAGAAGAGAAAGTTAAAAGAATATCAATAAATTTTCAAGCAATAAAAGAAGAGTTTGAAAAGCTAAAGAATAAAAAAAATATAAATTCTTTCAAAAGAAATATTTTAAAAAATATTGATAATTATATAAAAGAGTATAACTCAAAAGCTATTCAAAAAGTATATTTCAAAAAATGGCTTATTTATAATAAAAAACATAATGAACAAATACCAATATATAATTATGAATTTGAGAAGTTAAAAATAAATCCTTTTTCTATTGAAAAGATAGAAGAGGGATATTTTAATAAGTATCAGTTTATATAGATTTGAAAAATTCAGTTATATCTTCATTTAATACAAAAGCAATTAAAGCTAAATGTTCTAATGAAAAATGTTGTTTATTATAATAAATTTCTGCTCCACTTACCAAAGAAGTTGATTTATGTCCTATTAGTTGGCTAAGTTTTAACTGGGATAATTTATGTTTTTTTCTTATTCTTGATACATTCTTACCAACATTTTTAAAAAATTGTTCTTTTTGCTCTTCTGAAAAGTCTTCAAAATCATTAAATTGTTCCATAAATTTATCCTCTTTTATTACAGAGTGATATTAATTTAAATAAAAAATCTTTTCAATCTGTAATTACAGACTAAATTTAAGTTTTAATGCAATATAATCTAATCTGTTATAACAGAGTGAAAGGAAAACAATGTATAAAAAAAATTTACTAATGTGTATTTTACTACTAACAACAAATCTTTTTTCATTTGATAAGTTTGAAGAGTTAAGAGGTAGCTGGATAGTTAGTCACTATGATAAAAATAAAAAGATTAGCTTTTTAAATCTAATAGGTAAAGAGATAAATATAAACTTCTTAGACAATAAAAAAGTAAGTTCTTCAAGTGGATATCTAAAAAGTATGGGTGTAGAACTTAAAAATAATACCTTTACCTTTGGAACAATGTATCAAGAAAAAATCAAATATAACAAATATATCTATAAGTTAAATCCTAAAAAAGAATATTTAAATGGAATGGTTTGTTATCAATTAAAACCAATCAAAATAAATGCAGGATTTTATAATAAAAATGATGTTTTTAAATTATGTAGAGAAGAAAGAAAATATATAGATAAATCATATTAAAAAGGAGGAGTTAAATTAAAACTTTAAATTTTAAAAAAATTAAAACAAATAAAAAAAGGAGAAATATGAAAAATAAAATAAAAATAGGAATAGTTGGAGTTGTTAGTACACTTGTTTTAAGTGGTTGTATGGAAAGTAGTCCAGAAAATGTTGTTGAAAATTATATAAGTGGTTTAAAAAATGCAGATTTTAATCAAGTATCAAAAACAGTAAGTTCAGATATTAAAGATGAATTTTCAAGAAATATAATTTTTAGTTGTGGAACAAATAAAAAGTTTAAAGATAAAGTAATTCCTTTGTTAAATAAAGAAAATATTGATTCAAAAGTCTTAGATAGAACAAGTAATGGGTATCAAAGTTTTTCAAGTGAAATCCAAAATAAAACAGTAAGTTTTTGTTTTAAAGAAATAATGACAGAAGTAATGGAAAAACAAAAAGACACAAAAATGAAAATCTTAAATTCAGAAGTTAGTTCAAGTGGAAATGAAGCAACAGTAAAATTTGAAGAAACAAATAGTCAAGGAAAATCAAAACAACATACTGTAAAACTTGAAAAAATAAATAAAGAATGGAAAATCATAGACGGAGTATTGTAATGACTGGAAAACAAATAGGTGGAATAATTTTAATCATAGCAGGTTTATTAGTTGGCTTTGTTGGTTTAATAAATGTATTGGACTTAATAGGAGCACAAGGAAATAAAATGATAGAGATGGGACTTCAAATGTCTGGAACTTCAATGACTTCTTTATGGATAAAATATGGAGTAATTACAGCTGTTGGAGTTGTTCTTTTAATTGTTGGGATTATGTTTGCTAAGAAACCTATTCCTCAAAAGTCTGAATAGTTCTAAAAGGAGAGAATAAATGAAAAAAATAGTTTTACTTTTAGGCTTATGCTTTAATATACTATTTTCAAGTCCAATAAATTTAGAAACAACATCTAATGAAAGTTTAGATTTTTTTCTTTATAACCTTGAAAAAAGTAAAAGCTTTGATACAAATAGTGAAGCCTTTTTAGCTTATATGGCAAAAGCAAAATTTAAATTATATGAAGCTCAAGGAAAATACAATAATCTTGATAGAAAAGAAAAACTCTTAATTGATAAACAAAGTAAAAAGTTTTGGGAAGATATAAACAATGAATTTGAAGCAAATGAAGTATTAGCTAAAAATAAAAACTTTATGTTAGACAAAATGGCAAAAGCAGAAGATAATATTAAAAATAAAGAGTTCTTTTTAATAAAAGAGGTTAAACGGGATAAATATAATTTTAATGAAGAATATTTCCCCTTTTTTGTTAGTAAATATATTATGAATGATAAATATTACTTTCATAGATTAGATAATGAATTTTATGAAACATATTTAAATCTTATTGATGAAAGTGATAAAAAAGCTATTTATAAATATTTTAATTTCCCAATAAAAAAGGATAAAGCAAAAGAACATATCTCAAAATATAAATATCCTAATGGATATTATCTTAGGTTTGTTTATAAAGTTGTAGATAGTAAAATTGGAGTGCCTGGAGATTCAAGTTATTCAAAAGATTTTATAAATTATAACACTACTAAACCTATAATAGGAAACTCTTCTAATGGTAAAAAAACTAATCTAAGTTATCAGCAACTTAAAACTATCACTGATATAAAACTTATTAGAATTGAATTATTAGTAAAAACTGCTAAAACTTATGATATGTATAAAGATTATGACGATAAAAATATCAAAATACTTTATACAAAAAATCTATAATTCTAAACCTAAACTTTTTTTAGTTTGGGTTTAAAATCTTCTTTTTTAACAAATTTCAAAATTTCTAACTTCATCTTTAAAAAAATTAAAATTACTTCTTATAATAAAAATAGAAACATAAAAAGAAGTTTCAAAATATAAAAATTATAAGGAAAAAAGACAATGAAAAATTTTTTAAAAGTAGATTTATTTGTAAAAATTAGTGGTTATGAAATCAATGAAGAAGAGGGAACTTTTCAAATTCAAAACATCTCTTTTGACAATGGTAAATTGTTAAAACATACTGTTAAGATACATAAACTATATAAAGAAGATAGTTTAAAAGCTTTGATTGGTAAAACTGTAAAAGTTGAAGAGCCAAAAGAATATAAAAATGGAATTAAAGTTTTTTATGCTGGTAGTGATATTAAAAAAGTTGATATAGATGAAGATTTTAAAATAAATAGAGAAATCACTTTAAAAGTTGATAATATTATTGAAAGCACTTCAATAGATAAAAATACAAATAAAAAACTTACTCACTCAACAATTCAAAGTATTATCTCAAATGGAACAAGAACAGATTTATTTAATATCAAGATTAAAAACACTAAAAAAATTGAACTTGATAATCTTAAAGGGAAAGAAGTAGTTGTTAGAGGTGTAAATGTAGCAACAACAGATTTTGGAACATTCTATTCAAGTGTTGAAAAACCTATTTTATTAAATCAACCAAAAGCCTAAAAGAAAATTTTTCTTTTAGCTTTAAAGGGTTTGAAATGATTGAACATTACATACAAGAATTGAATTTAATATTCTGTGAGAGATTAGAATATATTGAAAGTGTTGAAGATTACTTAATATTAAAACAACAATTAGAGGTTTTAAATAACAACTATAAAGAGTTATTACTATTACTTGATAAAAAATTGTTAGAGGTGTTTTAAATGATTATAGATACTTCAATTGATACAACAATAAATAATATGGATGTGGCTACTTATTTTAAATTAGAAGAACTTCATAATAAAAAATCAAAACTTGCGACAAATTGTCATAAAAATAAAACTGAACTCTTTACAAATGAAGAGTATATAAAACTTCAATTTGAAGAGATTGAATTATTAAAGGAAGAATATGAATTATTTTAAATTTTTAATTACTGAAAAGATACCTTATAGATTACTTGTTATTGTTTTACTTCTTTTAAATATGATTTTTAATAATACAAATAATGTATCTATAAATGTAAATGAAGAGATAAAAAAGCATAAAGAGATTAAAGAAGAGATGTTAAAAGAACCAAAAATTTTAATAGAAGAAAATTAAATGACAAAAGTAAAATATGAATTTGGCTCTTATGATAAATTTGGCAACTTAAACGGTGCCTATGTTGTAGGAGTTATTTTATTTATTTTAATCTCTTCTTTTATTTTTTCCCTTGCTATTTTTAAAATCTATTATTTACAAGAACTAAATTTTAAAATCTTATTTTCTTCAATAATTAGTGAGATTAAAAATATATATTTTATTTCAAAAGTTAGTGGATTTATAGAAGTAGTTAAAACCTATATCTTACATATTAGTTTAGGGTTTATTTTTACTTTTCTATATATTAAAACAATTATTTCAAAAAAGATAGAGCAAAGAAAATTAGCAAACTTTGGATTAGAGAATTACTATTTAAAGAAAAAACTAAAAGATGGGTATATATATGAAGTTGTTGCAGGGGAAACAATGGAATATGACAAGTTTTTAAAACAATTTGAGAATATGACACAAAGAAATAAAATGGGTAGTTGTGAGATTAAGAGATATAACAAATTAGGGGTTATGGTTAGATTTAAAAATCCTACTCCTAGTATTGAAGAGATTAAAGGATTATCTCCAAAAGACTATATGAAAAAAGGTTATCTATTTTTAGGATTTGAAGGTGGATTTAAAGAAAAAAGAGTTGCTAAATATATAAGTCTTTCTTCTCTCCCTCACTCTTTTGCACTACTTGGAACTTCGGGAGGTGGTAAATCAAATACCCTAAATCATGTATTATTTTCTATTTTTTATAACTTTGATACTGTTTATGAATTGAATTTTATAGACTTTAAGGGTGGAGTTGAAAGCCAACCTTACGAAAATTTAGAAAAGAGATTTAAAACTAATAAAATCTTTACCTATACAGATAATAGAAAAGAACTCTATAAAAAATTAGTTAGATTAGACATAATGAATAAAGCAAGACAGAAGTTCTTAAAAGCCCATAATAAGAAGAAATTTACTAATTATTATATTTATGTCTTCTTTGATGAAATTGCTGAAATATTAGATTATAAAGCAAATACAAAAGAAGAAAAGTTTATACAAGATAAAATAAAAGAAATTATTGAAAGTTTGTTTAGAACTTCAAGAAGTAGTGGGTTTAAATTGTTTTATGCGACACAGATTTTCACTTCTGTTGGTAGTGGAATAACTAACTCAATTAAAAATAATACTATTTTTAGGATTTTGCATAAAACAGAAAGTGATGAGGGTATTCATTCGGTTATTGATAAAGAGCCATTGGAAGAAATGGGGATAAATGTAAAAGAATTTGGAGTTGGTGAAATGATAATAAAAAATGAAAGTGAATACTATAATGTAAGAACTTTATATGTTCCTGATAACTTTATAAAAGATATAAAAATCAATTCAAAAAAGAAAAATGAAAAGTTTGAAAATGATATGAAAAAGTATATTGAGGAGACTGTTAAGGATTATCCTTTTGAGGAGGGTGTTTTTAGTAAGGAAGATTATTTAAAAAATAAGAATTACAATTTGCAATGAAATTGTGTTTCCAGAAACTTTGCGATATAATTCCAATAAAAAATTGATTGGTTATATGAAAAAGAAATATACATTTATAGATTTATTTGCAGGTGCTGGAGGTTTTGCTGAAGGATTTTATCAAGAGGGATATAAAGCTCTATCTCACGTAGAGTTTGATAAATATGCTTGTGATACTTTAAAAGAGAGAATGAGATTTTATAAATATAATGAAAATGAAATTGAAAAAGTTAAACCTACAGATATTACTAGTGAAAATATATTAAAAATAATTGATGATTGTGTTCAAGACAATGATGTTGATGTAATAATTGGTGGACCTCCTTGTCAATCTTTCTCATCGCAAGGTAAAGCTAGAGACCCCCATGGAATGAAAAAAGACCCAAGAAACTATTTATATGAGAATTATATTAAAGTATTAAATCACTATAAACCAAAATTTTTCGTTTTTGAAAATGTCAGTGGAATATTATCCACTAAAGTAAATGGTGAATTGATAATTCATAAAATTTATGAAGATATGAAAAAGAATTATAAAATAATAGAGGACAAAGATAAAATTCTTTTAAATGCAGTTGACTTTGGTGTTCCTCAAGAAAGGAAAAGAGTTATATTAATTGGTGTTAGAAGAGATTTAAATATTGATGTAAATGATGTATATAATGAATTGAATGAAGTTTCAAAGAAAATAGAGAAAGTAACAGTAGAAGAAGCAATTTCTGATTTACCTAGTTTATTACCAGGAGAGGGTAAAGATTTAGTGAAATTTAGACCTAAAAAAGTATCAAAGTATTTGGAACAAATTAGACCTGAGAATTATGATTATTTACATCATCATGTGGCAAGAAACCATAATAGTTTAGATAAAGAACGTTACAAACATATGAGTAAAAATAAATGGACTTTAGAAGAATTATATGAAAATAAAGCGCATTTAATTCATCCTAAAAAAAGATTATTTAACAATAGTTATGTTGTTCAATTTTTTGATAAACCATCAAAAACTATTATTGCACATTTGTATAAAGATGGTAATCAATTTATTCACCCAGATCATTCTCAAGAAAGAACATTAACACCAAGAGAAGCTGCAAGACTTCAATCTTTCCCAGATAATTTTGTTTTCCCTTGTTCTAAAACACAACAATATAAACAGATTGGTAATGCTGTCCCACCTTTATTTGCTAAACAAATTGCAAAAGTATTGAAAAAATTTTTAAGTGAGAAAAATTAGAATATGATATTTAGAAATATAAATGATTTAGTAGATTCAAATGATAAAAAGTTTTTTATTGAAAAAGTGAATATTATAAATCAACTGATAATAAAGTTTTGTAAAAAAAATAAAATAGATTTAGATAAACAAGAAATAGATAAAAAAGGTGTTTTAAAAGAATTAGCTTTAATTGGAATATTAAAAATTGAAGATGATTTACCATTATTGAAAAAGATTTTAAAAAGTGAATATGGAGATTTATTAAAAGTATTAAGTTTCTATATAAAAAATAAAAAGAAAACAAATTATATATTAAATAAATTTTATAACTCATATCGAAAAGAACTACAAGATAAAAGAGTTGAAAGTAATAAACCAAAAATAATAGATTTATTTTGTGGTGCAGGTGGTTTTAGTTGGGGGTTTGTAAAAGAGGGTTATCAAATAGAATTAGCAAATGATATAGAACCTTGTGCTATTGAAACTTATAAGTATAATCACCCAGATTTAAATTCAGAAAAAATTTTGAGTGCTGATATAAAAGAAATTGTAGATAATATTGAAAAGCATGTAGTGTCTGATGTAGATGTAATAATTGGAGGACCTCCTTGTCAATCTTTTAGTAGTGCAAATCAGCAAAGAATAATTGATGACCCAAGAAATGTTTTATATAAATATTATGTTAAAGCTGTAGAAAAAATAAGACCTAAGTTCATACTAATGGAAAATGTTAGAGGTATGTTAAAAGTTGCTGATGAAGTTGTAGAAGATTTTAAAAAGATTGACTATGAAGTAAAATATAAATTATATGATTCAAGTGATTTTTCTGTACCTCAAAAAAGAATTAGATTAATTTATGTTGGTGTGAGTAAGGAATATATGAGTTCTAAGAATATTACACCTGATATTTTAATGAATGAAATTGAATTAGAAATAAAAAACAAAACAAAATATGTCTTAAAAGATGCTCTTGAAAATATTAAAAATTTAGAGTGTCCAACTGTTAAAAATACAACAGAAATTGATTGTGAAATATCGGGTAAAAAGATAGACATTAATGAATATAAAAATAAATCTAATGATTATATAAAATTAATAAATAATGATGAAGAATTTGATTATACATTTAATCATAAAGCCAGATATCAAAATCAGAACAATATTCTAATTTATAAAACATTACAACAAGGTGCAGACTCAACTTGTGAATCAATAAAAGATATAATGCCTTATAGTCATAGAAACCATTTATTTAAAGATAAATATTTTAAGTTAATTGAAAATGAACCTTCACGTACGATTACTGCACATATGAAGATGGATTGTCATTCTCATATTCATCCTACTCAAGTAAGAAGTTTAACTCCAAGAGAAGCTGCAAGAGTTCAATCTTTTCCTGATAACTATTTATTTTTAGGAGCTTACTTAAAAACTTATATGCAAATAGGTAATGCTGTCCCACCTCTAATGGGACAAGTTTTTGCAAAAGTTTATAAAAAATATATTTAATTACTTGTTTTTATAATAATTTTTGCTAAAATAAGCACCAAATAACTTGGTGCTTAATAATGAAAAAATATGAATATAAAATAATTGCTACAAGACAACTTACTGGATATGCTGGGAAAGACAAATATATCAATGTTTATAGATTCCCTATTTTTAAAGAATTTTATGATTTAAAGAAAACTCACTCTTATGATACTGTTAAAATAGAGATAGTCGATTATATTTTGGGAAGTTTTGAAGTAGATTTAAAACAACAACATAAGCAACCTGAATTTTGGTTAAAAAATTTGGGAAAATATATAATAAGAACAAATATGCAGCCAGGGGATATCGTTACTTTGACAATTTTAATTGATGGCTCAAATAATTATTCTTTTTTTATAAAAAGTGATAGGTATTTTAAATATTTACTTGAAAGACACAATACTGAAATTAATAAATATAGGTTATTGATAGAAAATCCAAATAAAAATACATCTGAAAGTATTACTAATAACACAGAAAACTTTTTATATAAATTTGATGTATATAAAAGTGATTCTGAATTAAAGTTTAGTAATGAAGTTAAAGATTTTACTGTTTGGGAATATAATGGAAATGGTGGAAAATATTTAGGCATTCCGTTTCATATTGATAAAGTTGAAGAGTTTAATGAATTAGAGGAAATATTATAATGAATACATGGTTAGTAAAAAATAGAAAAGAAGAAGAAATTTTAATTGAAGAGTTACAAAAAGAGTTATATAAGAATCATAGTATAGAAGATAAAGATATATTATATGTTTATACTGATGACAATTCTGATGAGTTATTCAATATTAGATTTAAATTTTTAATTACTAATAATGGCAAGTCAATTAAATTAGATGAGAAAGAAGACTTGAATAAAACTATAGATATTCCTTATACTTTATATTATAAAACAAAAAAAGCTAATGAAGTAGCCCTTATAAGTGAAGAACAATTAAAAATGGTTTTTGGTGAAGAAGTTTCTGAAAATGATAAAAAGGATATTAGAGAACGATTTGGCATGTATATTGAGTCTTTAACTCTTGGAACTAAAAAAATTTCTACAAGAATAAAGTACTTAGATGAAATATTGCCTATTAAGATTGATGAAGATAATCCTATTAGTATTTTTGAAATTAGCGATCTAAATGTTCTTGATAATATTAGAACAGAACTTTCATCTGGAGGTAGATATTATGAATGGGATAGAAAAGGCAGTTACTCAGGTGAGATTTTACAAACTTTAAATATGTACATTAATTTTTTAGATGATAAATCAGTAGAAAATACTTCTGTAGAGGAAGAATCTAATCAAGAAAATTTAAGTGGTCATGGAAATAAATTTAAATCATTTTTAAATAAAATTAATCCAAAAGAAGAAGTTAAAGTAGATAGTAAAATCAATAATATTGAATTTATAATTGGACAACCTAATACTGGTAAAAGTTACAAATTTGAGGAAAAACAAATTTTCAAAACTGGAACAAATCATATTGATTATAAATATTTAAAAGTTCCAGTTTCAGGTGGTATTGGAAATGAATATAAAGGATTACAAAATACTGACTTGGCAATTACTATTGATAGTATAAAAAAAGAAATTAAATTTGGAGAATTTCTTCAATTTCTAATGTCTGCTATTGTAAATCCAAAAATTGATCACGTTGTTTTTCTTGATGACTTTCACAATCAAGATATTTCATCATTACTTTCAGAATATACACCTTTATTTAAATCTCAACAAAAAAGAGTTGTAAAAGAAGTAGATGAAGGAAATGAGATTTTTACTGAATACTTTGACAGTGCAAATGACTTCATAAAAGAATGGAATACTTTTATGGATGAACATTGCAAAGATATACCTATTGTTCCAATTACGAATAGAATTTCAGGAAATTCATTGAAGTTAGTGTATCCAAAGAATTTTTATTTATTAGGTGCTGCAAATTTTAATGAATACAGTTTAAATATATTTGCAGATTGGGAAGATAGAGCCAATATAGCTTATAAAGATCCAATAGATACATTTGATAAGAATATTGAGGGAAATGATTTTGCTATTTGTTGTAAAGAACTAAATCAACATTTTAAAGATATTTTGGAAGAAAATAAAATTTTTGACTATGAAAAATATTGCTTTGGACAATGGAAAATTGTTAACAGTAATGGAGATATAATTGATAATTTAAGAGAACAGAAAGAAACAATAAAATTCTTTTTTGGAATGATTAAAAATTCTTTAAAATTTAATAATAAAAATAGTGAAATCAATAGGTTAGGATGGGATTTAATGTGTAGAGTAAAAAATAACACTTGGATTAAAGAAAACCTTAAAGAGTTGTCAGATATTGATTCTAGTGAGAAAAACTTTAGACTTCTTCATAAATTTAATATTTATGAAGATGATCTATAATTATTAAGAAATTAAATGATTATATCTCATGCTAGTGAAAATAAATTATATTTAGTATTTCAAAATTTTGAAGATAAGATAGAACATATTTATGATGAACTAGAGAAATTTCCTCAAAATGCGGCATCTTCAATACGAAAAATTTTAGATAATAATTTATTTAGTAGAAATATATTAGAAAGACAGACTAACTATATAGACAGCATATCTACATATATTGATGATATTAACTATAAAGATGAAGTTTACTATTTCTATTTATTTATTATTCCAAAAGATATAGATATAGATTTTAATGGAATAACTGATAAAGAAGAAAGAATTAAAAAAATAGAAGAACTTTTAATTAAGCTTTTTAAACTATATTCTAGTTATTCATCAAATCAAAAAGTTATTGATTTATTTGAAAATTTCAAAGGAAATAGTTTTTTACAATTAGAAGCAGAATTTTATGTAAAAAAATTAAATAAAATATATGGGACATTGTTAAATTATAAAAGAAACTATAAGAACCAAATTATATGTAGTGATAAAATTATTGGTGAAGAAATATTTGAACTTAATATAATTGAAGAAAATCCTTTGAAAAACTATCAATTTATTAAAGCCCCATTTCAAAAAGATCTAATTAAATTTATATATTCAAGCTTAAAATTTTTAAAGAAAAAAAGACTAGATATATTTGAAGAAAATGCACGAGATGAATATAAAGAAATATTGAAAATATTAAATAAAATCAATAATCTATTAATAAAGATATCAACACATAAGAATATTTCAAGTGATAATATTTCGAAAAAAACTTTAGATAAGTTTTTTAGAAAATATAAAAATAACATTGAAATTAAGAAAAATAAAAAAGTTTTTAATTTAGTACACTCAATATTCTTTACAGAGTTAAAGAAAGATGTACAATTGTTTTTGAGTGTTGACCTAACAAAAGTCTTTGAGAAAGTTCTAGAAAAGAAATTATCACATTATGATAAGTTATTATATATTGGAAATGAAAGTGAACAAAAAATAGTAAAGTCAGATGGAAGCATAGATAAAAATATTAATAATAGTAATTTTTTATTAGAAGAAGGTAAAACAAAATTAATTAATCAATATCCTGATTTTATGATTAAGGAAGAGAATCATTTTCATATTATTGATGCAAAATATAAGTTTAAAGAAAACGTATTAAAAAAATCTGATGATATTAGACAAGTCTTAGTATATTCTTTGCTATTTAATAAAGATATGTTTTTTGCAAAAAATGAAGATATGCAAAAAATCAAAAAAATAATTCTTTATGTTCAAAAGTCTAATATAAACATTAATAATTTCAATGATTTAGTAATTAATATTGAAAGAATTGATATCGATAATCTCCTTGATAGTTTTAGTTATAAAGAAAATTTATTTAATACTGAAGTAATTATATCTCCTATAGAAGTTTTAAAATAGATATATGACAATTTGACGTTTTATAAGGTTTGTTATAAATTTTAGTTAAATGAGTGTGCAGTAAAAAATTACAAACTTAGTGAAACTTTTTAAAACTGTGCAGTAAAGTGTGCAATAAAGTTAACGAAATCAATACATTATGACAATTGGAAATTTAGATTTTATTTTAAATTGTTAGAAGTTTTCTATATAAAATCACTGGCAGTAATTACAACTCCTTATATATAAGAAGAAATAGTTTAGTTTAAATATATACCATAAAATGGTGCGAATGGAGGGATTTGAACCCTCACACCAGTACTGGCATTAGCCCCTCAAGCTAACGTGTCTACCGTTCCACCACATTCGCATATTTAAATTCAACACTACAATCTCAAAAGTCCCCTCAAGATAGCGTGTCTACCAATTCCACCACGGTCGCATTATTTTTGGACTGAAATTATATCTTTTTAGATTTATAAATTTGCTTAATATTTAATCATATTTCTATCATTACAAAATTTTAATAAATCATAAATACTTGTCTTGACAAGTAAATACAAAATATATATAATTATATTTTTATTTAGAAGGGGCGAAATGTATTTTAATATGAATTTATCTTTAGGGTTTATTTTAAATAAAACTGCAATTGCTTCTAAGAGTTGTTTTAATAATAAATTAAAAGAATTTGATATATCGCCTGAACAATGGTCTATTATTTTTAGGGTTGTTGAAAATCCAGGACTTAGTCAAAAGATGTTATCTGATACTACATATAAAGACCAATCTAATATTACTAGAAGTATAGATAGGCTTGAAAAGAAGTCTTTTTTGACAAGAAAATATAATAAAATTGATAAAAGAACAATTAATATTTTTCCTACTAAGAAGGCTGAAGAAATTGTTGAGAAAATAATACCTATTTCAGAAAAACATAATCAATTATTATTAAATGGTCTTAATGACGAAGAGCAGAATCTTTTAACCTTATTATTAAATAAGGTTTATAAAAATATTGAAAATAAGGAAAAACATAATGTTTGAAAATAAAACAATACTAATTACAGGAGCTAATGGTGGTTTAGCAAAAGCTTTTATTAGTGAGCTATTAACAAAAAATATAAAAAAACTTTATTGTACAGCACGAGATGTAAATAGTCTTGAAGATATTAAATTACTATCAGAAAAAATAGAAGTTTATTCTTTAGATATTACAAAGGAAGAACAAATAAAAGAACTTTCTTTAAAGATTGATAATATTGATATTTTAATAAATAATGCGGGTGTAAATAGTGGAAAAAGAATTTTTGATGAAACAAAAATTGATTTCAATGTAAATCTTATAGGGACATTAAATTCTTGCCAAGTTTTGCCTAAAAAGTTGAATAAAAATGGATTAATAATAAATATCACTTCTGTTTTAGCTTTAATCAATCTTCCAATAATGGCTTTATATTGTGCTTCAAAAAGTGCTTTACATTCTTTAACACAAGCATTAAGAGCAGAATTGACTAAAGAAAATATTTCAGTGATAGAAGTCTTACCAGGACCTATAGATACAAATATGACAAAAGGTCAAGAAATGCCAAAAACATCACCAAAGGATGTAGTAAAAAATATTTTTGAATCTTTAAGCCAAAATCAAATTGAGATTTATCCTGATGATTTTTCAAAAATGATAAAAGAAAGATTAGCTGTAGATAAAGAAAATCTTGAAAGAGAATTTGCCTTATCTGTCCAGTAAAAATCAAAAACTAACTTATTCTTCTCTTGTCAATCTTTGATATAACTTTATCAGATTGACATAGTGTTTTTAATCTTTATTTTTAATCTTTCCTTTCTTACTACTCACTCTTGATTTCTATCAATGTTAAATCTTATAAAATTCTATAAACTTATAAAAAAATAATTAAAGTGAGAAAATATGAATTATCCAAGTTTTTTTGATGAAATTGAAAGTATAAAATTAAAAGATGACTTATCTTTATTTTTAGGTGCAGTTGATGATGGAATTATAGAGTTTACATATTTAGATATTGTAAAAGCAGCTGGGCATAGTTGTCCTACTGTTGCAGGTGCATATATTATGACTTTAGAGGCTTTAAAATATTTATATAAAAATGATATACCAAAAAGAGGAGAAATAAAAGTTTTTTTTAAAGATAACTATGTAGAAGGTGTTACGGGGGTTATTGCTAATGTTATTTCTCAAGTTACGGGTGCTACTGATTCTTATGGTTTCAAGGGTATTAATGGCAAATTCAAAAGATATGATTTGCTTGAGTTTAGTTCAGATATTTCTTCTGACCTTAGATTTCAAAGAGTTGATGATGGACAGTTTATCGATATTTCTTATGATTCTAGTTCTGTAGAATTTAATCCAAAGATTCCTAACCTTATGCAAAAGATTATGAAAAGTGAGGCAAATGAAGATGAAAAAAAAGAGTTTAAATACTTATGGCAAGAGAGAGTTAGAAATATTTTTAAAAATATAGATAAGGTAATAAACTATAATGACAAAAGATAAGTTCCAACAAGAAGTTTCAACTTTAAAAACTTTTTTTACAAGTTATTGTGAAGATAAACATGAAAACCAAAAAAAGAAAATTTATAATTTAGAATATAAAGATGAAACTTTCTCTTTTGAACTTAATTTATGTGAAGATTGCCATGAGCTTATTTCATATTCTTTTGAAAGACTACAAAATTGTCCCCATGAAATAAAACCAAGATGTCGAAAATGCCCTAATCCTTGTTATGAAAGAACTCAGTGGAAAAGTTTAGCAAAGATTATGAAATATAGTGCTATAAAGCTTGGATTAAAAAAGTTGAAAAAAGTATTTTCTCTAAAAAAATAGGCATAAAAAAAGGTTAGAAGAAAAACTTCTAACCTTTTTTAAAGTATTTATAAAATCTGTAGTTTTATAAATTACCCTAAGAATGGGTTTGCATATAATGCGATCATCGCAATAACTAATGCATAAATAACTTGTGCTTCGATCATCGCTAATGCAATGAACATAGTAGTTAATAATTTTCCACCTAAACCTGGGTTTCTAGCAGTACCAGCGATTGTTGCAGCAGCAGTGTTACCCATACCGATAGCACCACCAAGTGCAGCAAGACCAAGACCAATACCTGCAGCAACTACAGAGTAAGCTTTTAAAGTTTCGTTTGCAACTGCTCCATCAGCAGCGAAAGCAGCACCAGCAATAGCTAGCATTAAAAGAACGATTTTTTTCATTCTAGAATCCTTATATAAAATTTAATAATTACAAAGTCTGTTCGGCTTGCGTATCCCTACTTATCACTTTGTAGGCAATAGTATATTCTAAAAAAAATTAAAACTTTATTAGATTAATCATTAAATCTTAAAAAATTTACTTTAAGTAACAGGTAATTAAAACTTCAATTTATTTGCAGTATAATAATGTCTTATTAAATGCAAAGGTTTACTATGAAAAAATTATTTTTTGGTTTGACTATTTTTATTATCCTCATTATTGGTTCTATTTATACTGTATTATTTACAGCTATTGGAAACTCGTTTGTTGCTTCTTTGATAGAAAGTAAGGTAAATGAAGGTCAAAAAGATGTTAATTTAAAAGTAAATAATTTTAAGCTTACAACAAATACTATTGCTTTTAAAGCAACTATTGATGACAATTCGGTAATTGATATTCAAGGTAACTTAAACATTTTTGCAAAAAGTATTGATGTAGATTATAATATAAATATCAAAGATTTATCAAAACTTCAAAATATTACAAATCAAAAATTAAATGGTTCCTTCTCTACAAAAGGTAATATAAAAGGTGATTCTAAACTTGCTAAAATAAAAGGTTCAAGTTCTGTTGCTTCAAGTGAAACAGCTTATGATATAAATTTAGTTGATTTCAATCCAAAAAGTGCAGTTTTAAATATTAAAAACGCAAAAATTGAAGAACTACTTTTTTTAGTAAATCAGCCAATTTATGCAAATGGTATTTTAAATATTGATGCCGTGATTAAAGATGCCAATGTAAATGCTTTAGATGGGGCTATAAAAACTTCTGTTTCAAATGGTGTTTTAAATCTTAATTCAATAAATCCAAAAATTGAACAAAAATCAACAACTCCAATTGTTTTTAACTTTCAAACCGTTACAAAACTATTTTCAAATGTTGCTTCAAGTAGTGTAGATTTTAATAGTTCTATTGCAAACTTAGATATTAAAAAAGCAGATTTTAATATAAAAGAGACAAGTCTTAACAGTGATTATAATTTATTTGTTAAAAGTTTAGCTCAGTTAGAGCCTATATTAAATCAAAAGTTAAATGGTTCTTTTTCTACAAATGGTAATATCTCTTTTGTGAATAATAATTTAAATATAAATGGTAAAAGTGATATTTTTAAATCAAAAACTTCATATGATTTTTTAGTTGAAAATTCAAAACCAAAAACAGTAAAAGTAAATATTTCAGATGCTCAAATTTCTTCTTTATTAAATTTTGTAAACCAACCCTTGTTAGCAGAAGGTTTATTAAATATTGATGCAAATATCTCAAATGCACAAATTGGCAACTTAGAAGGTACTGTAATAACAAAACTAAAAGATGGACTTGTAAACAATAATGTAGTAAATAAAACTTATAATCAAAAATTAAAAGATAAGTTAACTTTTCAAGCTGATATAAATACAAAATTAAACAACTTTCTTGCAAGTTCTCTTGTAGATGTAGATACAAGTCTTGCAACTATTGATATGAAAAAAGCTGTTTATGATATTGAGAATTTAAGTTTTGATAGTGATTATACATTAAATGTAGCAGACCTTAAAAAACTATATGATGTAAGCCAAATGAAAATGAGAGGAAATATTCAAGTAGATGGTAATATTTCTCAAGGAAAAGATAAACTTGCAGTAGATGGTAAAAGTGAGTTATTTGGAGGAAATATAAATTTTAACTTGTTAAATGATGATTTTAATGCAAAAATTGATAATGTAGAAATAAAAGATTTAACTCATATGTTATATTATCCAGAAATTTTCACTTCAAAATCAAATATTGATGTTGCTTATAATCTTGCAAATAAAAAAGGTACTCTTTCAGGTGATTTATTAAAAGGTCAGTTTATTAAAAATGAGTTTTCAACGATAATTAATACCTTTGCTAAGTTTGATCTTACAAAAGAGATTTATGAAAAAGTACAAATAAAAAGTGATATAGACAATCAAATAATCAATACTTTTGTAGATATGGAAAGTTCTCTTACAAAAATTACTGTTCCAAGTAGTACTTTAAATACTGAAAAAAATACTATAAATGCTTTGATTCAAACAAAAATCAAAAAGTATGAGTTTGATACTACAGTAACTGGAAACTTATCAAATCCAAAAGTAAAAGTTGATACAAGTTCTTTTGTTAAAGATAAAATAAAAAATAAAGTTAAAGAAAAGCTTAAAGATAAACTAAAAGACAAAATTGATGGTTCTTTACTTGATAATTTATTAAATAAAGCTCCAAAAAATGAAATAAAAAAACCTGCAACAGATGCAGAAATAGCAAAAGCATTTAGAGAAATTTTTGGATAAAAAGGAGTATATAGTGAAAAGAGTTCTTATAACAGGTGGAAATAAAGGAATTGGGCTTAAAGTAGTTGAAAAGTTTTTAGAATTTGATTATGAAATTATAGTTGTAGCAAGGGACTTTTCATCATTTCCTTACAAAGATAAAGTTCAAACTATTGAGTATGATTTATCAAATGTTTTAGGTTTAAAAGATTTAGCAAAAGAAATAGGTGATATAGATATTCTAATAAACAATGCAGGATATATGCAACCAAAATATTCTTATGATAATTATCCTTTAGAAGCAAAGGAACATATTTTAAATGTAGATTTACATACGCCAGTTGAATTAATGACTTTATTTAGTGAAGGAATGAAGAAAAAATCATATGGAAGAATTGTAAACACAGCTTCAATAGCAGGACAAATAGGACATCCTGATATTTGGTATGGAATTGCAAAAGCAGGATTAATAAATGCAACAAAGATATTTGCAAAGTTATTAGGAAGCTATAATATTGTAGTAAATTGTATTGCTCCAAGTCCTGTGGAGACAGATATGCAAAAGGATAATTCAGAAGAAAGAAAAGAAGAGTTTAAAAAAGCTGTTCCTTGTGGAAGATTTGCTGAACCTGAAGAAGCTGCTGAGGTGATTTTTTGGTTAGCAACTTCTTGTCCTGAGTATGTAAATGGAACAACCGTAGATTTTAATAATGCTTCTTATGTAAGATAACCTTATTTTACAAGTTTCATATCTTTTGTTAAAGATAAAGAAACTCCTGCCCAAGAAGCTATTCCTCCACGATACCAAAGGATTTTTTCTTTTGGGTATCCTATTTTTATAAGATGTTTAATAGCTCTTGGAGATTGGGCGCACCATGAACCATTACAAAAAAACATAGCTGTTTTTGCTTTTGAAAAATCATATTCATTTTTGTTTGTAACTTTTACATTTAGCTTTTTATATGCTTCATAGTACTCTTTTTCAAAATCTTCATCGTATTCAAACTCATCATAGGGAATACTTTTTGCAGATGGGATTGTTCCTTTATTGAACCAATCTTGTGTTCTACTATCTACTAAAATGTATTTATTAGGATTTTGAATTAATTTATTTTCAATGAATTCAAGTACTTCTAACTCAGCCACAGTTTTTACTCCTTTTTCCAATTGTAAAGGTTGAATAATACCTTTGACTGTAATAAATGTTTTTTTACATTTATCATTAATTTTAGATGAAGCTAAATTTTCATTTTGAAAGTTTTCTACATTTATTCCTATATTTAAACACTCTTTTGCACTTTCTCTTTCAATAGTTATTGTTTCTTTTTTTCCATTTGAATAAGTATGTTCAACTTTAACCCCTTTCATTGGAAGAATTATTGGGTTAACTGCAAATAAAGATACTAATAGAAAAGAAAATAATAATAAGATTTTCATATGTACTCCTTTGTGTAAATATTAGTATATTATTTTTTTTATTATGAAAACATATAAAAATATAAAATATTAAGAGTATATTTAGAACACTTGTTCTAAAATTGAACAAATGTTCTAATAAAGGCTAAGAATTTGAGAACAACAAAAGAAAGAATATTAGAAATTGCCCTTGAACTTTTTAATGAAAAAGGCTGTCTAAACACTTCAACTAGGCATATTGCTGAAAAATTAGGAATTAGTATAGGAAATCTTTATTATCACTTTAAAAATAAAGAGTCAATTTTAATTGAAATATTTAATGAATATATAGAAGTGGTTTTTAAAAAGATAAAAGAGCTTGATTATGAAAAAGATGAGATATTTTTATTAAAGCAGTTTCTTGCTGATAGCATAGAAGCAGACATCAAATATAGGTTTTTGCATTTAGAGTTAAATCTTCTTGTGATGAATTTTCCTGCTTTTAAAAAGATTATGGAGCAACATTTGCATTTTGAGTTAGAAACAATAAAAGGTCTGGTAAGACATCAAATAAAGTATGGGTATATAACTTCTATGTCTGAATTGGAGCTTGATATTTTTGTTTCAAACTCTTGGATTATTGCAACTCAGAATGCTTCTTATTGGAATCTTTTAAGTGAAGATTTTATAGAAAATTCAAAAAAGGCTGCTTTGAATATCTACTTTTTAGTTAAGCCATATTTGACTCAAAAGAGTTTTGAAAATGACGATATAAAAGATATAGAAAATTTTTTAGGAAGTATAATATGAAATATAAAATAGTGGTTTTTCTTTGTGTCTTTTTATTTGAATTTATGTGGGCAAAAGAGTATAAAATAAATTTAGTTTTAGATGAAAACTCTTTTTTTCTTTTTGATAGTATAAAAGCAGATACAAAAACACTTTTTGATATAGATGATAATATAAACTATAAACTTCAAAGATGTTCTGATTCTTGTGAAAAAATAAAAGTAAAAGGAGTATATCTTTTAAATAAAGATATAAAAGAAAAGGAACAAAAAGAGTCTTATTTTATTACTTTTAATCATATTTCAAATGCAATTGACAAAAAAAGAGTTTCAAGAGCAGTTGCTTTAGCTATATTTGAGTATTTAAAAGAAAATAATAAAACAGCTTCAAAGTATATAAAAAATAGTATAAAAGAAATTATTTTAAAAGAAAAAAGAATAAATACAATCTTTGATTTAGATGATATTTATAAAAAAGTAGTTTCAAATAATTTTGAGTTTAGAAAAAATAATAATGAAACTATATTAAGCTCCTTGGATATTAATGAAGCAAAAACTTTATATAAACCGCAACTTGAAGTTTTTTCAAATGTAATTCAAATAGATAGTGATAGGGCTAAATATAGCAATGGTCAATATTCTGAAGGAACAGTTGAAATTGGAGCAAAATTATCACAAGTGGTTTTTTCTAATAAAGTACTTGAAAATATAAAAATAAAAAAGTTATTAGATAAATCTAATATAAGTAATATAAAGTCTAAAAATGATGAAATTATTTATAAAACAATTGTTACATATTTAAATGTTTTAAAAGCTCAAAAATATAAAGAGATTATAAAAATAAAACAAAACTTTATTACTCAGAATTTAAATTTTGCAAAACAAAGATTTGAAGTTGGAGTTAAAGATAAAACAGATGTTTATAGATGGGAAAGTGAACTTGCAAATGTGAATATTCAGTTAGCAAATGCAGTAAAAGATTTAAACTCTTTAAAAATAGAACTAGCAAACATAAGTTTAATACAAAAAGAGTATAAATTAAAAGATTATGATTTTGAAGCAAAAAGGTTTAAACTTCTTAATACCTATGCTAAAAAAGTAGTAGAAAATGAAAAGGTTCAAAAACTATTTTTAGAAGAAATTATTCTTACTCATCCAAACTTAATCCAAATAAATAAACTTATTGAAGCTAAAGAGCAAGAAAAAAGTATGAATGAAAAATCAAGGTATCTTCCTAATATTGCTTTAGAAGCTCAAGGTAAAAAAATAGTTGAAAGATATGGGGAAGCTAAAGATTATGCAAGGTATTGGGATGATAAGGAGTATCAAGCTGTTCTTAATTTTTCTTTTCCTTTTTATGAAGGTGGTAAAAAAAGTGTACAGATTCAAAAAAATCAAATTGAGTTAATAAATTTAAAATTAGAGTATGAAAATGCTAAGAATCTTATTAGAAAAAATATAAAACAAAATAGTGATTCTTTAAATAAATCTTATGAAAAAATATTTTATGCAAAAGACTCTCAAAACTATTCAAAGAAGAACTATCAATCAATTTTAGATAGATATAAAGTAGGGAAAGAGAATATTATTACTCTTTTAGATGCTCAAAATTCATACTTTATCTCAAAAATCAATAAAACTATTTCTGAAATAGATTATTTAGAGGATTTAAGTTCTATTTATTTCTTTAGTGGAAATATCCAAGTTTTAGTAAATAGTGAAGAAAAAAGAAGTTTAGAAGAAAAATTATTAAAGGTTATAAATGAAAATTAAATTATCAGTACTATTTTTTGCACTAATAGTTTTATTTAGTGCTTGTTCTAACAAAGAGAATGAAAATAAAGACAAAGAAGATTTAAAAATAGTTTTTGCAACAAAACCAAAAGCAAAAGATTTAGATGAGTTTAGAGTTTTTGATGCTATTGCAAAAGCAAATGAACAAATGAAATTAAGTTTTAAAGTTCAAGGAAACTTGGAAGTATTTAAATTAGATATTGGAGATGAAGTAAGGAAAAATCAACTTCTTGCAAGTTTAGATAAAGAACCATATCTTATTCAAGTTTCACAAATACAGTATGCTTTAAAAGAAGCAAAAGCTAGTTTAAAATATGCAAAAAGTACTTATGAAAGAACAAAAAAACTTTATATAAATCAAAATGCAAGTGCGAGTGATATAGATAATGCAAAAGCTTCATATGATGCAGCAAAAGCAAAGGTAAAAAATATTAATAAACAATTGGATTATGCAAAACTTCAATTATCGTATACCAAACTTTACGCACCTATTTCAGGTTTTATTTCTTCAAAGTATGTTAATGAAAGTGAAAATGTTTCAGCTGGAACACCAATTGTTTTATTAAGTGATAAAATTGTAAATGAAGTTTATATAAATATGCCAGAATCTATAATAAATAGATTAAGTAAAGAACAAAAAGTTCAAGTTTCTTTTGATTCTCTTCCTTCAAAGAAATTTAATGGTTTTATCTCAGAAATATCAAAAACAGCTTCATCTAATGAAAAAACTTATTTAGTAATAGTAAAACTAAAAGAGAGCTCACCTTTAATAAAAGTAGGAATGTCTGCTGAAGTCTTTTTTAATTTTGAAAATCTTCATAAAAATATTTTTTTACTTCCTCATAGCTCAGTTTTAAATGATAAAAAAGACTACTTTGTTTATGTTTTACAAAAAGAAAATGATATTTATAAAGTTCGAAAGAATGTAATCAAAGTAGGGCAACTTACAAGTGAAGGTTATGAAGTCTTATCAGGTATAAAAGGAAATGAATTAGTTTTAAAAGCTGGAATGAGTGAAGTTTTTGAAGATATGTCTGTAAAAATAGGCAATATTAAAAAACTGGATGAATAAAATGAATATTACAAGTTTTGCTTTAAAAAATGACAAAGTAACTATAGTATTTTCTCTTTTAATCTTTTTTTATGGAATTATTTCTTTTTTGGATTTGCCAAGAGCAAAAGATCCTGGTTTTATCATTCGAACAGCTACTGTAGTTACATACTTCCCTGGAGCTAGTGCAAAAAGAGTAGAACAGTTAGTTACAGATAAACTAGAAAAAGAGATTCAGCAAATGGCTGAGATAGACTTTATAAGTTCAACTTCAAAAAATGGAGTTTCTATTATTTTTGTAAATATTTTAGAAAAATATAAAAAAATGAGACCTATTTGGGATGATTTACGAAGAAAAGTTGAAGTTGGAACAAGGTCTTTACCCCAAGGAATTACAACTCCAATTGTAAATGATGAGTTTGGAGATGTTTATGGAACAATGATCTCTATAACTAGTGATGGACTAACTTATGAAGAGTTAAAAGATATAGCAGATGATGCAAAAGATATTTTTTTAAGATTAGATGATGTCGCTAAAGTAGATATTTTAGGGGAGCAAGAAGAAGTTGTTTATATAGAGTATGATAATGCTAAATTAGCAAATTTAAATATTAGTGCAAGTTATGTAAAAAATATTTTAGAAGATAAAAATATTGTTTTGTCAGGGGGAAATATCAAAATTGATTCAAATAGATTATCAATAGAGCCTTCTGGAAATTATGAAAATATAAAACAAATACGAAATACAATAATTGCTTTACCAACAGGAGAAAGAGTATATTTAAAAGATATTGCAAGGGTAAAAAAGAGTTATAAAACACCTAGTTCTTTTATTACGCAAAAAGACTCAGAACCAGCTGTGCTTTTATCTATTTCCATGAAAGATGATGGAGATATTATAAGAATGGGTGAAGAAATTACAAATAAAATGCAAGAGGTTCAAAGTAAGCTTCCTTTAGGCGTCCAGCTTGATAGATTATTTAATGAGCCTAAAATAGTACAAGGAATCATTGATAATTTTGTTTCAAATCTTTTACAAGCAATTGCATTGGTAATTTTAATTATGCTTTTTACTTTAGGACTTAGGACAGGCTTTATTGTTGCTGTATTAATTCCTATGTCAATTTTGGCTTCTTTTATTATTATGTCAGTTTTTGATATTTGGTTAGATCAAGTTTCCTTAGCAGCATTAATTATTTCTTTGGGTTTACTTGTTGATAGTGCTATTGTTATGAGTGAATCAATAATGGTTTTACGGCAAAATGGTAAAACAATAGTAGAAGCCTCTTTACAAAGTGCAAAGGAGTTAAAAGTTCCCCTTTTAACTTCTGCTTTGACAACATCAGCTGCTTTTTTACCAATTTTTTTAGCAAAATCTTCAACGGGAGAATATACAAACTCTATTTTTAAAGTAGTAACTATCACTCTTTTATGTTCTTGGTTTTTAGCTCTTACATTAACACCTGTTTTAAGTAAATATTTTATGAAAAAAGAACCTAAAGAAACAAAAAGAAGTAAGTTTTTTAAAGTTTATAAATCTTTAATTGTTTTAGCCTTGAAGTATAAAAAAAGTGTTGTTTTTATAGCTTTTGTAATTTTTATTGCTTCAATAAAACTATTAGATTTAGTACCTAAAATGTTTTTCCCACCATCAAGTGAAAGCTCTTTTACAGTTGAAATAAATCTTCCTGTAGGTACAGCAATTGAAACTACAACAAAACAAGTAAGTAAAATAGAAAAGTTTATTAAAGAAAAATACATATCAGAAAATAGCAAAAAAGAAGTTGTTAATTTCGTATCATTTATAGGAGAGAGTGCTCCAAGATTTTGGTTATCTTATGACCAAAAACTAGCAAGTGCCGAATATAGTACAATTTTAATAAACGTACAAGAGTTTGAACAAATGGCTAAAATAAGAAAAGAAATAGAATATTTTGTAAAAGAAAATTTTCCTGATATGCAAATTAGTACAAAGTCTTTATCTATGGGACCTCCTGTTAAAAAACCAATTGAAATTAGAATTAGTGGAAAAGATACAGAAAAACTTTTTGATATAAGTTCACAAATAAAACAAGAACTTTCTAAAATAGAAGGAATTAAAAATATAGTTGATGATTGGGGATTAAGAACAAAAAAACTACTTATAAATATTGATGAAGATAAAGCCTTACAAGAAGGAATTAGTAATTTAGATGTGGCTTTATCTTTACAAACTTCTTTAAGTGGTTATCAAGTAACAACTTTTAGAAAAGAAGACACTTTAGTACCTCTTATTTTACGTTCAAATGAAACTACAAAAGATGATATAAATAGGCTTAGAACAATAAGTGTTTTTTCTCAAACAAGTGGTAAAAATATACCTTTATCTCAAATAGCAACTATTGAGGTAGCTTATGAAGAATCAGTTATATTAAGAAGAGATAGATTAAAAACAATTATTATTGGTGCTGATGTACAAACAGGATTTAATGCTTTAGAAAAATTTGAAGAAATAGCACCTTTTATGGAAGAGTTAGCAAAAAGTTTTGAACTTGGATATTATTATGAGTTTGGAGGAGAATATGAGGCTTCAGGAAAAGCAAATGATTCTATTGTAGTTAATCTTCCCCTTGCCTTTATGGCAATCTTACTTTTAATGGTAACACAATTTAACTCTTTAAGAAAACCAATAATTATTTTAACAACAATACCTTTAGGAATTATTGGAGTTAGCCTTGGTTTATTTATTACAGGTTCATATTTTGGATTTATGACTTTACTTGGAATAATATCTTTAAGTGGAATTGTTATTAATAATGCAATTGTTCTTTTAGAAAGGATTAAATTAGAACAAGAGGAAAATAATTTTAGTCACTATGAAGCAATCATTGAAGCTTGTTTAAATAGATTTAGGCCTATACTTCTAACAACTTTGACAACTGTATTTGGGCTTGTCCCTTTATGGTATAGTGGAGGTATTATGTGGGAACCAATGGCTATCTCAATTATTTTTGGTCTAATGGTTTCTACATTATTTACTTTATTATTTGTTCCAAGTTTATATGCTATATTTTATAAAGTAAAAAAGGATTAAGGTGTTTAAAAATTTAATTAATATTTTTTGTGTGTGTTTATTTGGTATATTTTTCACTGCTTGTGCTACAAAAGAACCTATTCTTAATAAACCAATTACAAAAGAGGCTTTTGAAAAACTAAAAGTAAATAAAATACTTAATAATAAAGATGATTTATCTTTAATTCTTACCTTTTCTGGTGGTGGAACTAGAGCTGCTTCTTTATCATATGGTGTATTAAAAGAGTTAAGAAATCAAGGTTTATTAGATGAGATTGATGTTATCTCTTCTGTATCCGGTGGGAGTTTTACTTCTGCTTATTATGGTCTTTATGGAGAAAAAATATTTGAGGACTTTGAGGAGAAGTTTTTAAAAAAACCAATTCAAACTACTTTGATTGATACTTTTTTAAATCCTTTTAATTGGTTTTATCTATCGTTTGCAGGAAGAAGTGATTATGTTTCTGAATATTATGAAGAAGAGGTATTTGGTAAAAAAACTTTTGCTGATTTAAGAGAGGATTCCCCTAAGATTATAATAAATGCAACTGATGTTTCTACTGGAAACCCTTTTACTTTTAGTCCTGAAAATTTTAGGCGAATTTGTTCAGATTGGGAGTCCTATCCTATAGGAAGAGCTGTAACAGCTTCTTCTGCTATACCAGTACTATTTTCTCCTATTACTCTTAAAAATTATTCTGGATGTGACTTAGAAAGAAATAGTGAACTTTTAAATAGTTTTCTTAAATACAATGATGAACAATATCTTGAAATGGAAAAGTATCATGATAAAAAACATTATCAATACTTACATTTAGTTGATGGAGGAATTGCTGATAATTTGGGTATTCGTTCTTTACTTCATATAGTTACAGAAAATGATAATGATATTATGAAAGTCTTAGAAAAATTTGGTATCCCAAATAGTAAAAAAGTTGTTCTTTTAATAGTAAATGCAGCAGATAGCCTAGATCCAAATATTGCATTAAGTAAAACACCTCCTGATATTCAGACAACTATGGGTGCTGTAAGTACAATTCAATTAAAAAGATATAATACTGACACTTTAGATTTAATAGAGTTTTATTTTGATATTTGGGAAAAACAAGTAAAAGAAGCTAGATGTAAAGATAAAAAAGACTGTCTAGAAGAAATAAAATTTTACTTGATAGAGTTAAACTTTAATCAACTTCCTAAGAAACAAGCAAGAAAGTTTTTACTTACACAAACTTCTTTAGAGTTGCCAGCTAAGAGAGTTGATGAGATTATAAAAGCTGGGCAAGATTTATTAAAAGAGTCAAAAGAGTTTAAAATTCTTTTAGAAGATATGAAGAAATAAAACTATTTCTTCTTCTTTTTTATTTTGATATTATTTAAAATTTTTACAGCAATGATAGTCATAATTGTCCCAATAATAATTGAAAAGGTAATCTCTTCTTTTAAAAATATTGCACTAAGTGTAATTGCAGAAAAAGGTACTAAAAAGATAAAACTACTTACATTCGCAGCTCCTAGTTTTTCTATTCCTAAAAAGAAAATTGTATTAGCAAAAGTAGAAGCAAAAATTGTAATTGCAAATAAGTTTATATAAAATATTGAATCAAATTTATCATATGCAATAGTAGAAAAATCCATAAAAAATATAGATATGAAACTACATACAAGATACATATAAAAGGTAAATACTATTGGGGATATTTTTGTAGCTTTTGAACTAGTAATTGTTAAAAGTGCCCAGAGAATTGAAGCTAAAATAAAATATAAATTATGAATAACAAATATTTCATCAGAGTCTGTTCCCCAAACATTTAACATAGTTAAAACACCTATAGCTCCAAGAAATAAAGCAAAATAATCTTTTTTGAATATCTTTTTACTTCCAAAAATAGCAAGTATTAAAAAAGTGTTTATTGGAATAAGCGTTGTTACAAAAGCACCACCTAAACTGGCTGTTCCAAGTTTTGTTCCTAAATAAAAATACTTCATATAAACAACAAGAATAATAGAAGCTACAATAACTATAAGAAAACTTTTTGTATCAATTTTAAAAGATTTTCTAAGAACTACTATTATAGGAATCATAGTAATAGCAGTAATAATATATCTAAAAAACATAACATCATATTCATTGATATAATTACTTAAAACTTTTACATTTACCCATGAACCTCCCCATCCAATCATGGCAAAGAACATTAGGATATAAAATATATTTTTATTTGAGTCTGTCATTATTTAATCTTTTTGATGATTGTACTATTTAGTCAAGAAAAGTAATCTTAAAAAAAGTAAGTACTCTAATAGTTTTGAAAAGTGATTATATCACAACTATTAGAGTTTTAAAAAAAGAGTAATTATTTTAAAATAGCTGCTAAGTTCTCTTTTATCTTACTTGGGTCAGAGAAGTGGTCAACTTTTGCTATAAACTTACCTTCTTTATCAAATAAATAAATATAAGAAGTATGTGAAACCGAGTAACCCATTGCAGAGTTTTCTAAAGGAATTTTTTTATAATAAGACTCATATCTTTTAGTAATATCATCAATATTTTCTTTAGATGATGTCCCTCCAATAAAATTTTTGTGGAAGTAGTGAGTATATTCTTTAAGGTTTTGAAGAGTATCTCTATCAGGGTCAACACTTATAAAAAGACCAACAAAGTCTTTTGTTTCTTCTTCTGTAAAACTATTTAAAGCTTGAGATAATGAGCTTAATGAAGTAGGGCATACATCAGGACAATAAGTGTATCCAAAATAAACAGCTAAAGCTTTTCCTTTAAAATCCTCTTTAGAAATCTTACCATCAATTGTATCAACTGTAAAAGCATATTTTTGTTTTTCTTGATAATTTTCAATAAAAGGTTTTATCAGTGAAATTAAAATAACTGCAACTAAAAAAATTATACCGAGTCTAAGAAAGTTTTTCATTATTATATATCCGTTTTAAATTGAAATCTTGCACCAATATTTTCCGTGGCTTTTTCTATTTTTATATCTGCATTCCAATGCATTCCACCTACTGGACAAGTTGGAAGTGTACCTATTGCTTGATAATTTCCATTACCTAAATTTTTAATAGGTAAATAAAATTCACCCATAAACATATTTGTTGAATATATATTTAAAGTTAAATTTTCTAAATTATCTTTATTACTTTTGATTGAAAAAGTAAGGGGTTTCATTAAAGGAATCGATTTTGGTTCAATACTTAAAGTAAATATTGTTCCATCTTGAATTCTTATTGAGCAATAACTATCATGTAAATCACATTGTTCATTTTGTGTAATATATTTAACTTCACCTTTTAAAGATTGGTAAATACCATTAAAATCTATTAAAAAATAGCCTAAAACAATTAGAAGTACAAGTCCTAATTGAAGGATTGTACTTTTAATATTATTTTGTTTTTTTTCACTCATTTTTAGTGTTTCATTCCCTTGTGATTACCATGATGTTTCATTCCACCCATAACAGTTTTAATCTCAGCTGTGATTGTTTTTGTTTCACCATTTGAGAATTCTAAAGTTAAATCAACTTTTTCTCCTACTTTTAAAGGATTGTATAAACCAATTAACATAATATGTAAACCACCTGGTTTTAAAACTGTTTCACCATTTGCAGGAACATCAATTTTTGGAATTTGAAACATTTTCATAACTCCATCTTTCATTGTATGAGTATGAAGTTCTACAACTTTTGAAACAGCAGAACTTGCTTTTACTACAGCTAAATCTTTATCTGTAGTATTTACTAATGTCATAAATGCAGCAGAATTAGGTAAACCTGGAGGTGTAGCTCTTACATAAGAGTCTTTTACTTCTATACTAGAAGCAAAAAGTGCCATTGTTCCAATAAATAAGCTTAAAAAAACTTTTTTCATAATAAACCTTTTTTCTTTTATTTTATTATTGAAGTGTTAATTATTTGTTAAATTTTTTCACTGTTAAAAGTAAAAATACCCCAATTATAGCTGCAACAAAAGAAGCTGCAAATACACCTAGTTTTACTGCTGATATAACATCTTCATCTAAAAATGCTAAATGAGTAATAAAAATTGACATTGTAAAACCAATACCTGCAATAAATCCAACAGCTAAAATCTCACTCCAAGAAATAGTATCTGGTTTTTTAACAATTTTTAGTTTATGTGCAAGATAAGTAAATCCTAAAATACCAATAGGTTTTCCAAGAACTAATCCTAAAACAACTCCTAAAACAATTGCTAAGTTTGCATGTACAGTAGAAAAGTCAATTAAAACTCCCGCATTTGAAAAAGCAAATAAAGGCATAATAAAAAATGCAGAAAGACCATGTAAATTGTGTTCTAATCTTACAAGAGGATTTTGTACTTTATCATACCCATATCCTATAGTTTCTAAAGAATCAATTTGATGATGATTCAAAATTGGTACATCATCTATATTTCTTTCAAAATCATCAATTGCACCTTTTGTATCTTTTATAAATTTCTTTTCATCTATTTTTGAACCAATAGGAATAGCAAATGCTAATAAAACACCAGCAATAGTTGCATGAATACCAATAGCATGAATATATACCCAAAGAGCAATACCTAAAAGTAAATATGGTAAAAGGTTTGTAACTCCTCTTTTATTTAATATCCAAATTAAAGCATAGATAATACCTGCATGTATAAAATATTGACTTTGAATTTCACTTGTGTACACAGTTGCTACAACTAAAACAGCACCTAAATCATCAACTACTGCTAAAGCAACTAAAAATAGTTTTAAGGCTGGATTTACTTTATTTCCTAAAAGCATAAGAATACCAAGAGCAAAAGCAATATCAGTTGCCATTGGAACACCAAAACCTAGAGGATTATCAGGATTTAATGCCACATAAATTAATGCAGGAATAGCCATACCCCCAACAGCTGCAACTATAGGAAAGGAAGCTTTACTTACTGAAGATAGTTCTCCTATAAGCATTTCTCTTTTTATTTCTAGTCCTACCATTAAAAAGAATAATGCCATTAAACCATCATCAATCCAATAAGTAAGAGACATTGAAACTTCAGTTTCACCTATATTTAGTCCAAGAGGTAAGTGCCATAAGTCATAGTAGGCTTGTCCTAAACTTGAATTAGCAACTATTACAGCCGCAACTGTAGCTACAAATAATAAAATACCACTTAGAGCTTCTTTATTGATAAACTTTTCTAAAGTAATCAATCGTTGAATCATATGTTAATTTCCTTTATGTAAGCAATTTGGGCAGATACCCTTTATAATAATATTATCTATTTGATGACCTTCAAGGTTAAATTGAGGTTTTTCATGAATACATTCAATCTTTGAACAGGCAGTACAGATAAAGTGAGAATGAGCATTTTTTTGTACTTCATAATATCTTTTTCTGTCATTAGATTCAAAAGAACTGATTAGTTTTTCATCTTCAAAAATAGTAATATTTCTATAAAAAGTAGCCTTATCCATTGATAACTCATCTTTTATGTCCTCATAAGAAACAGGACAATTATGTTTTATAAACACTTCTAAGATAGCTTTTCTAGCTGTTGTAAACTTTATATTTGACTTCTTTTTTATTGCTTCTAAATTCATAGTTTAAATTATAACTTATTAGTTTTAAATTTAGTATATTTTAATGTATAAAATTTACAACTAAGTTGCGTAAAAGTTTTTCTGTACTACTATTACAAGCTATTTTGATTATCTTAAATATAAGAAAAGGTTATATACTTTGTCTCTTTTTACTAGAACTCTAATTTTAATATTATTTTTAAGTAATAGTGTTTTTGCCTGTGCTATTTGTACCATATATTCTCCTGAAACAAAATATTTTATTGAAGTAGATACAAATGATAAAAAGATTAACTCAGCTAAGATAACTTGGGTTTTAACAAAAGATTTTACAAATACTTTAAAAGAAGTTTATGATACAAATACAAATAATTTTTTTGAAAAAGAAGAGTTAGATCTTATCGCTCAAGCTATTTATGATTATGTTATTCCAAGAAATTACTTAGTTCATTTCTCTTATGGTAAAACCATAGATAAAGAAAAGAGTGAAAAAGTAAAGGTATTTAAAAAAGAAGTATATATAAAAAATTCAATTTTGCATTTTTCTTATACTATAGATTTAAATTATGATATAAAAAATGAAAATCTTTTATATTTTAGTGTTTTTGATGAAGAAAACTATTTTATTTTAATTCATTTTGATAAGTTATCAAAAATAACTGGTCTTGAAGAAGTAAAAGTAAATAAAATAGGTACTAAAAAAGATTTATTATTTAGTTTTTCTTTGGCAAATGCTCAAGTTTCTTCAAAGGTAAAAGAAGAAGAACAAAGTAAAGTTATGGAAGAAAAGTTAGAAGATAGTGAACTAGAAGAGTCTTTATATAAGGAAGAAAAAATAAAAGATGAATCACTTTTAAATTATTTTGTAAAAAAAGTAAAACATTATCTTGTAAAAATTGAAAATGGAGATAATCTTGCTCTTTTAATGCTTTTAGTAGTTTCTTTTATTTATGGAATGGTTCATGCTTTAGGTCCTGGTCATGGAAAATCTTTAGCTTTTTCTTATTTTATGGCAAATAAAAGTTCCTATACAAAAGCTTTTTTTATTTCCCAAGCTAGTGCTTTTGTACATATTATAGGTGCTTTAATTTTAGTTGTTGTTTCTATTTTTATTTTAGAATCTATTTTAAACAACTTTGTAAATGATTCTGTTGAAATATTAACAAAAGTTTCTTCCGTTTTAATTATGGTTTTAGCAGTTTATATTCTATCAAATAAATTAAGAAACAAAAGTTGCTCTTGTAGTTCTTGTTGCAGTTCCCATGCTCCTATAGAAAAAAAGAGTGAAGCAACTTCTGTATGGAGTACTCAAAAACCTAAAAATACAACAAGTCTAAAACCAAATTTTATGAAGCAAGATTTATATTTTGTAATAACTTCAGGCTTGATTCCTTGTCCTGGAACTGTAGTTTTATTTATATATGCTTTTGTTTTAAAAACATATTTTGCAGTATTTCTTGCTTCTATTGCTATTAGTTTAGGAATGGGTGTTGTTATTTTTGCAAGTTCTTTCTTAGGAACAAGTGTTAATAAACTTGGAGAAAAGTCTCATAAAATAACTTATGCTTTAGAAATAATAGCTCCTATTTTTATGTTTATTTTAGGAGTTTTCCTTTATTTAAATGCTAATTTAATTTAAAAAAGATGAATTAAAAATTTAATTCATCTTTTCCTAAAAACTCTTTTGTACTATTACCTTCTACAATTTGTTCTGCAAGTTTCTCTGTTGAAAATGCTATTTCTTGTACTTGAGAAGCAATATGCGCATTTTCTTGAGTCTTTTGGTCTAGTCCACTTATTGCATCATTTATTTGAACTATTCCTTTTTGTTGCTCATTACTTGAAATAGAAACTTCTTTTATAATCTTTAAAGTCTGGTCAATGTTTTCATTTAAACTTGAATACCCTTTTATCATACTATCTGAGATATCTTTTCCTTCTTTTGCTTTAACTGTAGCATGTTCTACTAACTCTTTTATCTCTTTTGCTGCTTCAGCAGATTTTGTTGCTAGATTTCTAACTTCTCCTGCAACTACAGTAAAACCTTTACCTGCTTCTCCTGCTGTAGCTGCCTCAACTGCTGCATTTAGTGAAAGAATATTTGTTTGAAAAGCGATTTGGTCAATTATTGTAATTGCATCATTTATTAGATTAACTTGTTCATCAATTTCATCCATTGAAGCACCTGTTTTATGAGCTAAATCTTGACCTTCTTTTGTGGCACTTGTAACTTTGTTTGCTACTTGTGACATTTTATTCATTTTTTGAGTACTACTTGTAACATTTGAAGTGATTTGCTCTAAAGCAGCAGCAGTTTCTTCTAGATTTGAGGCTGCTTCACTTGAACTTATATTTAAGGTGTCTACATTTTTTAGTAAAGTAGCAGAACTTGTTCTAAGCTCTAAACCTCTTTTTGTACTTTGTACCAACATTTTTGAAATAGCATCTCCTAAAGAATCAATTCCTTTAAGTAAAGCAGCAATTTCTCCTTGTGAGTTAATAGAGGTTTTCATTTTAAAATCTTCATGTTGATATTTATCTAAAGTATTTAAAGCATGGTCAATAATATTGTGTAAAGTATCAAGCATACTATTTAAAGCAGTTACTAACTCCATGATAGAACTATTTGAAGTTTTTGTTTTAACTCTTGTATTTAGCTTACCACTTTTTATTTCATTTACTACATTTTGTACATCTTTTATAACTAGAGTATCTTCACTTTGAGCTTTTTCTATTTTATTTATATATTCATTAAAGTTTTTTGCAATTTTTGCTGTTTCATCTTTTGTTTTTATTTCTATTTTTTTATTAATATCTGAAGAGTTTGTTAAGTTAGCCATAGCTTTTTCTAAGCTTTCTAAAGGAGAAATAATACTTCTTGATAGAAGAACATTAAAAGCTAAAATAACCAATATTATAACTAACATAAGAATTACTATAGTTATAATTGAGTCTTCAATCATAGTATGAAAGTTTTTTTGTGCTACTTGTGAGTTTGCTTGAATGATTTTTAAAATATCAGTAATAGTAAATTTTAAATCTCTCCACGCTTGAAGAGAACTACTCATATCTTTTTTTTCTAGTAAGTTTCCATCTTCTACTTTTTTATATAAAGGTTTAACGATATTTAAAAAGTTTGTTACTTTTGGTTCAAATTTTGAGTATAAATTTTTATCTAAACCCTCAAACTCTTTTGCAGCTTTTTGTACAGCATTTATTGCTGTAGTCATTGTGTTTTTAGCCTTTGCTGAACTTGGGTTTTGAAAAACTACACCTGATGAAGAGTTATATAAAAGACCATTTATATAAATTGCATTTAAAGTTTCACTTTGTTTTGCAATATCTAAAGAGTAACTGTATTCTTTGGATAAAGAGTTTAAAGTATTATAAGTAATCAAAGCTGATATACATAAACCTAAAATAATAAGAAAACTATTTATTTTCAACTTAAAAAGAATAGAGAAGTTATCTAACATAACGTATTTCCTTGTATAAAACTATAATGATAAATAATATTAAAACTATTCTTAATAAGCACTTTTAATAATAGGTCTTTTGCTTTGCTTAAAACTTATTCAATTCTTTTAAACTCATTTATAATCTCTTCAATAGGTTCTATTCCTACAGAGATTCTAAGTAGGTTTATAGGTAAATCGATTTCTTCTAATTCTTTATGACCTTTTTCACTTTTTATTAAATCATAATGAGCTAAATAAGTATAAGGCATAAGAAGTGTAAATTCAGTTCCTAAACTCGGACCTTTTGCAAAATTTAATTTATCATAAACTTCTTCAAAGGGTTTATTAAAAGTTACAGAAACTATACCTACATAACTATTATCATCAATTATTGTTTGGCAATAGTTATCTTTGTTTTGTTCATCCATACAGTAGTATAAGTTCTTAATATATGGACAGGTTTTTAGATAGTTTACTAAAGCTATAGTATTTTTACTTATTTGTTTTACTCTTTTTTTATAATCTTTTATTTCTACAGCTAATCTTTGGATATCTTTTATAAAAATTGGTTCACAGTGTTGAAAGAATTCTTCATTCATATGAGAAAGATTGTGTTTTTTATTTAAGATTATAGCTCCCATTAGAACATCAGCATTTCCACAAGCAAATTTTGTCAATGATTCTACGAAGATATCAGCATATGAAGTTAAATCAAGATTATATGGTGTTGCAAAAGTTGTATCTATGATAAGAGGAATATTATATTTATCACAAAGTTTACGCAATGCTTTTATATCTACAGTTTTTAATTGGGGGTTTGTAGGAATTTCAGTTATTATTGCAGCAACTTTTAGACCTTTTTGTTTCAAATAATTTTCTAATAAATCTAATCTTTTAATATCTTTAAAAATTTTTTGTCTTTGATAATGATGATTTACTATATTCATTGTATCAAGATATAACCAACCAAATTGAACTAAGACAGTTCTTCCATTATGACTTTGAATAGAGTTTATACCTCTAATTACAGAATAAATTGCATTCATTCCAGAAGGTGTTAAGCAAACATTTTCATAGGGTTGTTTATAGGCATTTGCTAATGTATTTATTACTATATCTTTAGCTTTTTCTTCTTTTTCTAATTCTTCTTTATGTAAAGTATCTATTTCTTTAACTTTGTAAAGATACTCTTCTGCTAATCTTGAAGAAAGATTACAGCCTACATGTTGGATATAAGTAAGTACCTTTTGTAGTTGGCTTGTTCCATTTTGTACAAGAATCACTCCAAAAGGTTCATCTATTTCTATTTTATTGTAAATATAGTATTTATCACTTATAAGTTTTGCAGCTTTTTGAGAACTTAAAACAACAACTTCATATTCATCACAAACATCATATTTCTTTTTTATATATTCACTAAGTTTTTTTAAATAAGGATGTAAGATAAACCTTGGATAACCACTTTTAATAACTTTTAAAGTCTTTTCATCTTGTTCTTCATAACCTATTACATCTTTAAGTGTTGGCATAGAAACTGAGACTGCATGGATATTATTTATAGGTAAGGTTTCTCCACTTGGAATGGCTTTAAAAAAACTATTTTTCATCTATTTTACTGCTTGTTTTATATCTTCTATTAAATCTTCAAAATTTTCTAAACCAATAGAAAATCTAACTGTTCCATCACTAATTCCTATTGCTTTTAATTCTTCTTTTGAGAAAGAAGCATGGGAAATCTTTGCAGGGATTTCAGCTCTTGAATCAGGGCTTCCAAAAGAGCATTTCTCACCAAATATTTTTGTATTTTCAATAAACTTTTCCGCAAGTTCAAGTGTTTGGAAATCTGCACAAAATACACCAGGAATATATTCCATTTGTTTTTTTGCAAGTTCATATTGAGGGTGAGATTCCAAAGCAGGGTGAGTTACTTTAGTAATGTAACTTTGTTTCTCTAAAAACTTTGCAATTTTTATAGAGCTTTCTTGATGTTCTTTCATTCTTACTTTTAAAGTAGGAATTCCTAAAGAAATAAGATAAACATCCATTGGGTTTTGACTTCTTCCTTGTGCGTTTGCATAATAGTGAAGTTCTTGGGCTAATTCTTTTGTCTTTGCTGCAATTGCCCCAGCAACAACAGCCCCATGACCTGAAATATATTTAGTAGTTGAAAATAAAGAAAAATCAGCTCCTAAGTCTAAAGGTCTTTGAGATATAAAAGTAGCAAGTGAATTATCAACTGCAAATAAGGCTTTATATTTATGTGTTAAAGTTGCAATCTTCTGTAAATCTATAATTTTAAGACCAGGATTTGTAGGAGACTCACAAAGTACTAAATCTATTGTATTATTTTTTAAAATATCTTCTAGTTTATCTTCTTCTAAAAAGTCTGCAAAATGAACTGTAATATTATACTTTTCTTTGAATACTTTTAATAATCTAAATGTACCACCATAACAATCAGCTTCCACTAAAATATGAGAATTTGCTTTTAAAACAGTTTCAAAAAGTAAGGCTACTGAAGCTATTCCTGTATGAGTACATACACAACCAGCAGCATTTTCTACATCAGTAAAAAGATTTTCTAACATCTCTCTTGTTGGATTATCACTTCTTGTATAATCATATATTTTATCTCCCTCTTGTTTTTTTAAATCAAAAGTTCCTGTGTTATAAATGGGGAAATGTGAAGCACCTGCTTTATCCTCAAAAGGTGCATACTTAGCTATATGGCTAAGAGCTGTTTCTATTTTAATTTTTTTCATGCATATCCAATTTTTTAGGTGGATTATAACGAATTTTTCATAAGAGTTAAAAAGTTTAAGAATTAAAAAAAAATTATTATTATAAAAACTTATATATAAGGTAACATTGTAATATAGCTTAATTTTATAAAGTATATTGATGATTAAATATGACAGAAAATATCTTGTTTTATAATTTGCAAAATAGTATAAGGTTTTTTATGAAATTAAATGAATTAGAATTTAAATGTGATTATTTTGACTTTGATGAAATATTTTATCAAAAAGTTAAACCACAAGCTTTAAGTACTCCATATTTAATAAGTTTTTCAAAAGCTGCTTGTGATTTAATAAATTTAGATTATGATGAATGCAAAAAAGAAGAGTTTGTGCAGTTTGTAAATGGAGAAAAGCTTTTAAAAGGTTCTATTCCTTATTCTATGGCTTATTCTGGTCATCAGTTTGGTTATTATGTTCCTCAATTAGGAGATGGTAGAGCTATTAACTTTGGTAGCATCAATAACTGGCATTTACAAACAAAAGGAGCAGGTCTTACAAAATATTCTAGACAAGGAGACGGTAGAGCAGTTTTAAGGTCAAGTATTAGAGAATTTATTATGAGTGAAGCAATGTATCATTTAGGAATTCCTACTACAAGAGCTTTAGCTTTAATTGGTTCTAAACATCCAGTGTATAGACCATATAGTGAGCCTGAAAGTGCTGCAATAGTTTTAAGAATATCTCCATCATGGGTAAGAATAGGGACTTTTGAATATTTTTCAAAAAAAAGGAAAGATCATTTAATAAAGTTATTAGAGTATGTTATTACGAATTCATATAGTCATTTAAAGAACAATAAGAATAGATATGAAGAATTCTATTTTGAATTAGTTGATAAAACAGCAAAACTTATGGCACAATGGATGGCTTACGGGTTCATGCATGGGGTTATGAATACAGATAATATGAGTGTAGATGGACTTACAATCGATTATGGTCCTTATGCTTTTATGGATAACTTTGAAATGATGTGTATTTGTAATCATACTGATGTGGAAGGAAGATACTCTTATAATAATCAACCCCATATAGCAAAATGGAATTTGGAAGTTTTAGCCTATAGTTTAAAAGATGTTTGTAATATAGATAAATTATTGGAGTATTTACAAACTTTTATGAGTACAAATCAAAAATATTACTTAGAGCTAATGAATAAAAGATTAGGACTTGATGAATCTTTAAGTGGTGATTCAAATGTAGATTTAATAATAGATTTATTAGAAGATTTAGAGGTGTCAAAGTGTGATTACAATTGTTTTTTCTGGGAACTTACAAAATTGGACTCATTTGAAGATTTTTCTTCAATTTTAGATATTGTACCTATAAGAGAAGCTTTAGAAGATTGGTTTATAAAATATAAAAAAGTAATAAGTACTCAAAAACAAGATTTCAATGAGATGAAAAAACTTATGAAAAAAACAAATCCAAAATTTGTGATTAAAAATTATATGTTGCAAGAGGCTATAGAAAAAGCTCAAGAGGGAAATTTTACTTTAGTAAATGATTTACTAAATATTGCTCAAACTCCTTTTGATGAACATAAAGAATTTGAACAATATGCTAAGCCAACACCTATTAAATATGCAAATATACAGCTTTCATGTTCTTCTTAAAAGAGTAAGTGTTATTCTACACTCTCTTTTATAGTTTTTAAAGTTTCTTTAGCTTCATTTTCTACATTGTTGATAATTTCTTCTGCTTTATCTTTAGCTTCATTCATACTATCTTCAACTTCATCTTCATTATTATCAACAACGTCTTCTGCCTCATCAACAGCATCTTCAGTTTTGTCTGCAACATCCTCAGCTTTATCTTTAACGATTTCTTTAACTTCATTTGTTGTACTTTCATCTTTTTTACTTTCTGTACATCCTTGTAATATTAAAACTAAAAAACTTAAAGCTAATAATAATTTTTTCATAATACCCCTTTTATATATTTAAATGTTTGCAAGTATACTTATTTTATATATAAAGAATCTTTAAAATTATTATAAATTCCTATATTAAGTTTAATATAAAATTATATCTGACTACTGGTCAATTAGTTAAAATCTATTTAAGTAATCTTTTTCTATACTTCTATTTTTATAACTGACCATTAGTCAGAAAATATAAAATAATGATACTTAGGAGGTATTATTGAGTCCAAGAAGAATTGATAAAAATCAAAGAAGAAGAGAAATAGCTCTTGCATCTGAACCTTTAATACATAAAGGAATTAGAAATATTACAGTAGAGCAGGTGGCAAAAAATGCTGGAATAGGTAAGGGAACTATTTACGAATATTTTTCAAACAAAGAAGATATTATTTTTGAAATTATGAATTTACATATTGAAGATTATCATAAAGAGTTTGTAAAAGTTATACAAAATACAAAATCGGCAAAAGAAAAGTTAAAGATTTTTTTCAGATTTGTGATGGACGATAGTGAAGAAATGAGAGAACATTTTAAAGGTTATCAAGACTATTTATCTGTAGTTTTATCAGATGATAATAAAGAAATGAAAACTTTTAATTGTAGTTGTAATGAGTTTTTTACTTCTCAAATAAAACAGATTTTAGATGATGGTATAAAATCAGGTGAACTTATTCCTCAAGCAGCAGATTTTGTAGAGGGAATAATTTGTTTTGAAAAGGGTGTTGTTCTTAGAAAAATGGCACAAGAAAATTTTGATGCAAGAAAAGTATGTGAAGATTTTTTAAATTCTTTTTTTAAATTATTGGAGATAAAAAATGTTTGATATGAAATATAGAAGAGTTATTTTTGCTTTTTTTATGTCTTTGTTTATGAGTTTCATTATGAGTATGGTAATTACTTTTATAAATTTGGGGTTTGTAGATGATTTTGTTATTAGGTGGATGGAAGCATTTTTTAAAGCTTATGTTTGTGCTTTCCCAATTGTATTTTTTGTAGCTCCTGCTGTTCAAAGAATTACGAATAAATTAATAAAAGAGGAAAATTTATAATGTCAAAGAAAATATTTAGTTTATCTATTTTCTTTTTACTTCTTATAAGTGCACAAGGGGCATCTTTAGTGGAAGTATCGAAAATAGTAAAAGAGGAAGTTAATCCTTTACAAGAGTTTGTTGGAACTGTAAAGTTTGATCAAAAGTCAGTACTTGCAGCACAAAACTCAGGGGTAGTAAAAACAATAAATTTTGAGTTAGGTGATAAGGTAAAAAAAGGAAAAACTTTAGTTCACATTGATGCTGATATTTTGAATGCTCAAATAAAAGCAGCAAAAGCTAATTTAAAAGCAGCAAAAGATGAAAATAAAAATTCATCTAAAGATTATAAGAGGTATAAAAAACTTTTAGAGACGAAATCAATAACTCAAAAAGAGTACGATGATGCTTTATTAAAAAAGGATTCTAGTTTAAGTAATGTACAAGCCTTAGAAGCTACATTAAAAGAGTTACAAATACAAAGCCAGAAGAAAAAAATAAAAGCACCTTATAATGCAATTGTTGTTGAAAGATATGTTGATTTAGGGGAGTGGGTAAATGCAGGAAGTAAAGTTGCAACTGTAGTGGATACTTCAAAAATAGAAATTACTTTTAACATTCCTTTATCTGTTGTTGATGGACTTAGAAAAAATGAAATTTATGATATTTATCTTGGAAATGAAATTATAAAAGCAAAATTACTTGCAGCAATTCCTAATGGGGATATATTAACAAGAACTTTTCCTGTAAAGTTTAAAGCAGATGTAAATAATGGTTTTATTTTTGATGGACAAGAAGCAAAGGTTTCATTATCAAAGAATGCAAAAACAGAAGCATTAGTTGTACCAAGAGATTCTGTAATTAAACGATTTGGTCAAAATGTTGTCTTTATAGTTACAGACAAAATGATAGCTAAAATGATACCTGTACAAGTGATTGGTTATTTAGGAAAAAAAGTAGCAATTCAAGGAGAAGGTCTATCAGTTGGCATGGATGTAGTTAGTAAAGGAAATGAAAGGGTATTCCCAGATTCTCCTGTACAAGTATTAAATAAAAAATAGGAAAAATAAATGGATTTAATCAAGTTTTCCATAAAAAACCCAGTTACAATTATAGTTTCAGTTCTTATAGTTGTATTATTTGGTTTTTTATCTTTATCAAAACTTCCTTATCAATTAACTCCTTCTGTAACAAAACCAGAAATAAAAGTAACAACTGTTTGGCCAGGTGCTACTCCTTATGAGGTTGAAAGGGAGATAATTGAAGAGCAAGAAGATGCCCTAAAAAGTTTAAATAATTTAATTGAATATGAATCTAGCTCTATGGATGATTCAGGTGAAATTACTTTAACTTTTAAATTGGGAACAGATTTAAGAGCAGCTTTACAAGATGTTTCAAATAAGTTAAATGAAGTTAGCTCCTATCCTGATGATGTGGAAGAACCTGTTATAGAAACTGCAACAGCAAGTCCTGTAATTTGGATGATGCTTCAAACTAAACCTGAAAACAAAAGACATATTGATGAATATAAAACTTTTTTTGAAGATGAAATAAAACCAGTAATTAGAAGAGTTGAAGGTGTTTCGGGAACAATGGGAGGTGGAGGAAGAGAACAAGAGATGCAAATTGAGTTTGATACAAATAAGTTAGCATCTTATGGTTTAACTATTCCTCAAGTAATAAATATTTTACAAAATGAAAATGTAGATGTATCAGCTGGTTTACAAAATTTAGAAAGACGTTCATATAGAATTAGAACAGTACATAAGTTTAAAACTATAAAAGATATTGAAGATGTTATTTTAATTTCAAATAGAGAACAAAGAGTACGAGTAAAAGACCTTGCAAAAATAAATTTTGGTTATGAAACACCAAGTTCAGTTGCTATGTTTTTAGGTCAAGATGGTATTTTTTTAGGAGTTCAACCTAGTTCTGAAGTTAATGTTGTAAAACTAACAAATGATGTTGAAAAAGTTGTAAATGAGTTAAATGCTGGAGTTTTATCAAAGGAACAATTAGAAATTCAATGGTTAAATGATGATAGACCTTATATCGTTGGTTCTGTAGATTTAGTTCAGAAAAATATCATGATAGGTGGAGTTTTAGCAATCTTTATTTTAATACTCTTTTTAAGAAGTATTTCTCCTACTGCCGTTGTTTCAGTTGCTATTCCTATTTCAATTATTGGTACTTTTATTATTTTGAGTGCTATGGGAAGAAGTTTAAATACTATTTCATTAGCAGGAATCTCTTTTGCTGTTGGTATGTTAGTTGATTCAGCAATTGTTGTTTTAGAAAATATTGACAGACATAGAAAATCAGGTGACCCAATTTTTGAAGCAGCATATAAAGGTGCAACAGAAGTTTGGGGAGCTTTAATTGCTTCTGCTTTAACTACAATAGCAGTATTTTTACCTATTATTTTCTTAGAAGATGAAGCTGGTCAATTATTTAAAGATATTGCAATTGCTGTAACATCAGCTGTATCTTTTTCTTTATTTGTTTCTATTGCTGTTATTCCAATGCTTTGGAAGAAGTTTGCATCTTTTTCTAAAAAAGAACCAAGGGATGCAGGCGCAATAGCTAATTTTGGGCATAAAATGGTAGATTTAATTATGTCTATTGTTAATCTTTCTTTAAAAAGTACTATGTCTAAACTTATAACAATTTTATCTTTGGGAACTTTTTCTGTATTAATAATCTATATCCTTTTTCCAAAGTTAGACTATTTACCACAGGGGAATAAGAATATGATTTTTAATATATTAATTGCACCTCCTGGTTTATCTTATGAAGAGAGATATGAAATGGGTGCTTATTTAATGAAAGGAATAGAACCTTATATAAATAAAGATATTGGTGACACTCCTGGAATAAATAAAGCTTTTTTTGTTTCTTTTGGAGATTTCAATCTTCTTGGAGCTACTTCTATTCATGAAGATAGAGCAAGAGATTTAATTCCAATGTTATCATCACTTGTAAATTCATTACCTTCAATTTTTGGAGTATCTATTCAAGAAGGAGTTTTTGAAGATGGTATCGGTGAAGGGAATAGTATAAATATTGACATTTCAGGTGAAAAAATAGAAGATATAGCAAGTGTAGGAGCACAACTTTTTGGTGTAACAACACAAACTTTAAAAGGAAGTCAAGTAAGACCAGTACCTTCAGTTGAGTTATTGTATCCAGAAGTTAGACTAAAACCAAATCAAGATGCCTTAAGAGCCTTAGGAATGAGTTCACGAGATTTAGGAATAAGTGTTGATGTCTTAATGGATGGTAGAAAAATAGGTGATTTTGAACAAGAGGGTAAAAAGAAAATCGATTTAGTATTAAAAGCCGATGATAAGTTGATAAAATCTCCTGAAGATATCTTAGCTTCTCAAATTGCTTTGCCAAACTCTTCTTTAGTTCCTGTTTCTTCTTTAGCTAGTACAGAGTTTACTACAGGAATTAGTGAAATACGGCACTTAGATGGTAAAAGAACTATTACCTTAAGAGTTACACCTCCAATGGGAATGACCCTTGATGAAGCTATGCAAACTATTGGTGGAATGCTTGAAGGAATGAAAGCAAAAGGAATGATACCTTCTAGTGTAGAAGTAGGAATGTCTGGAACAGCAGATAAACTTACAGAAACAATTGGATTATTACTTGGAAATTTTATTTTGGCATTAGTTATAGTTTATTTACTTATGTCTTCTTTATTTGGAAATTTCTTGTATCCAATAGTTATTATGTTTACAGTTCCCTTAGCAACTGCAGGAGGTTTTATAGGTTTAGCTTTAACTAATACTTTTATTGCTCCTCAAACTTTAGATATCTTAACAATGTTAGGATTTATTATTTTAGTTGGAATTGTTGTTAATAATGCAATTTTAATAGTACATCAAAGTTTAAATTATATTAGAAATGAAGGTATGGAACATAAAAAAGCAGTTGTAGCTGCAACAAAAACAAGAATTAGACCTATTTATATGTCTTCAATGACTTCTGTTTTTGGTATGTTACCTCTTGTTTTAGTACCAGGTCCAGGAAGTGAGTTTTATAGAGGTTTAGGTTCAGTAATAACTGGAGGTCTAGCTTTCTCAACTATATTTACAATTTTTGTAACACCTGCTTTACTTATGTTTTTTATTAAATTAGAGCAAAGAGTAAAGAAAAAAGGTACTAAAGAACCTGTAGATGTTAGTAAATCATAAGGAAAAAAGATGAAAAAAAATATAATAAAATTATTGCCTTTAGCTTTTTTTACTGTAAATATATATGCACTTAATCTAGATGAAGCAATAAAGCTTGGTCTAGAAAATAATAATAGTTATAAAAAGCAACAATATATTTATGATGAAGCTAAAGAAAATGTAGTAAAAAGTAGAGGAAACTTTTTGCCTACATTAGATTTATCATATACTTATAATGCAAATAAAGAAGATTTAGGAGATGGTAAAGATAATGCAAATGCAAGTGCAATAATCTCTTATAGTCTATTTAATGGTTTGCAAGATAAGTATAATTTAGAAGCTTCAAAGGATTCTGAAAAATCTTCAAAATATACTTTAGAAGCAACGAAACATGATTTAGTTTATAATATTAAAGCAAGATATATTTCTTATTTAAAAAGTATTAAAAATATTGAAACATTAAATAATGCTTATAAACTTTTACAAAAGCAATATGAAGACTCTTTAAATAAATTTGAACAAGGTTTATTAGCAAAGAATGATTTACTTCAAGTAAATGCTCAAATGTTACAAGCAAAACAAAATTTAGCTAGAGCAAAGGCTGACTCTAAAATAGCTTGGTATGACTTAAAAAATATTTTAGGTGGAACTTTAAGTAAAGAAGAAAAAATTGAAGATTTAGAAAGAATAAATACTTTTGAGTCAATTTTTAATGAAGAAGAATTATATTTAAGAAGTGAAGTAAAATCTTTAAAAAAGAGTATAGAAGCTTTAGGAAATCAAAAAGATGCAAATACTTATGGTTCAAATTTACCTAAGGTTTCTTTAGATTTAAAATATACAAAATTAGGAGAAGATGCTTCTTTAAATGTAAATGAATCTGAAATTGAAAATCAGTCAACTGCAACTGTAAATTTTAAATGGAATCTTTATAATGGTGGAAAAGATAAATCAGAAACAATAATCTTACAAAAAAAGATTTCACAAGCAAAAGAAGATTTAGAAAGTTTAAAACTTGATATTAAACTTCAATATGAAAAAGCACTTGAAGAGTATGAGGTTTCAAAATTAAATTATGAAACTGCTGTGGTGTCTTTGGAACAATCAGAAGAAAACTATAAAATAGTAAATAATAGATTTAAAGAAGGAATCTCAACAACTACAGATTTAATCAATGCCAACTTTTTATTAAGTCAAGCAAAACAAAGTTTTGATAGTGCATATTATGATAGATTTTTAGCTAAAGCTTCTTTATATAGAATATTTGAAAAATAGATACTTTATTAATCAAAGAACTTGAATTCTTTTTCAAGTTCTTTTTTTGAAGCACCTTCTTCTTTTCTTTTTTTATACTTTTTCATATTTTTAAAGTATTTATAACTTTGAAAAAGTATAAAAATAGTAAAGATAAATAAAAAAATAGAAAATATTACAAAAATTATTTCCATAAATTTTCCTATTTAGAACCAAATCCTAAAAAGTTACCTGATTTTTCATTTTCATCTTCGAGCTGTTTTTTAGTTGGAACATTTTCAACTCCTTTAAAATCATTAAACCAATTAAGTTCAGAAGGGGTAGAATTATCTGTTTTACTTCTCTTTACATTATCGAAATCAAGGGAACCAGAACCAAAATCCATTTTATCATATATAATATATGCAAAGATAAGTACTGCTACTACAATTAAGCCTCTAAAAATATATTGCCCTAAGGTTTGTAAAGGTGTTTTTTTCTTTTGTATTTTATATTCTTTTGCCATAATTTAGATTATTACATAAAAATTATTAAATCTTGATTGTTAAAATATTACTCTAATAATACCATAGATTTTTATAATAATACTATTGTGATATTATTAAATAGTATTATTTCATATATAGGAGATAAATATATGGAAAAAATCAATTATAAAATTTCATTTTTAATAATTTTCTTATTATCAATTATTTCAATATTTTCAATAATAATTTATATATCGAATAGTTCTAGTTCTAATAATATAGAAGAGATTTCTATTCAAAGAATAAAAGAAAAAGCAATGGAGAGAGAAGCTTTTTTAAAAGATTTTTTAGAAGATTATAAACAAGCTTTATATGCTTTAAGTCAAAATAAATTTTTATATGAATATTTAAATAATGGAAAAAGTAAAAAAGAGCTTGAAGAAATATTTATAACCTTAGAAAAAACACTTCCTAGTGCAATTCAAATAAGACTTTTAGATATGAATGGTTTTGAAAAAATTAGAATTAATGGTGTGGCAAGTCACGACTATAATGAAAAAAGAAAAGTTGAAGTAGTAAAAGAAGAGGTTCTTCAAGATAAATCAAATAGATACTATTTTCATAGATTTAAAAATTTAAAAAAAGAAGAAATAGGTTTTTCTAAAATTGATTTAGAAAGAGATTTTGGAAAAATTATAATACCTAAAAAAGAGACAATAAGATTAGGAAAACTTGTTTTTGATAAAGATGGTAAAAAAGCAGGTATTTTAGTTATAAATGTTTCTTTAACAGATTTTTTCAAGTTTTTTATTGATACTTCTTTATATAATGTAATGATTGTTGATAATTTTGGACGTATAATTCTTAGTACAAACTCTAAATATGGAATGATAAGAGAAAGTTTCAAAACATTTTTATTAAAAGATTTATATACTTTTTCAACTGCTAATAAAATATTATCTAATAATGAATATTATTCAAAATTTTTCTATAGTAAAAAAATAGATAACTTTAATACTGGACAAGATTTAAGATTGATATTAAGTTCAAAATTTGAACACTTAAGTGCAAAAAAAAATGAAAGAGAAGTTTTTGTTTATATGTTGTTATTTATATTATTAGTTCTTTTATTTCCTATCATTATATATTTTTCAAAAGTTCCTGATACTTTAAAAAAACGAATAAAACATCAAATGATAACAGATAGCTTAACAAACCTTCCAAATAGAGAACATTTGTTAAGTTGTTTAAATAAAAAAGAAAATAAAGAAAATATTGTAATCATTATAAATATTGATAATTTATCAAAAATAAGAAATGCCTATGGTTATAGAGTTATTAATAGACTAGAAAAAGTTTTTGCTCATTATTTAGAGTCTTATGAAAAACAAGATAGATTTAAAACTTTATTTAAAGTAGGGAAAAGCTCTTTTGCTTTTTTGTATGAATATAAAGATGAAAAACTTTTACTAGAACAAACAAGAAAATTACAAAAGAATATTGAAAATAAAGATTTTATAATAAGAGATGATTTTAAAGTATTAATTGATTCAACAATTGGAATAAGTACAAACTCTTCAAGAAATGAGACAAAACTACAAGAGGCTGAAATAGCATTGGATATTGCTTTATCTAAAAAAGAAGATATAAAAATTTATGATAAAAAAGATAAAAATATAGAACTACATAAAGATAATATTAGAATGGTTAGTAAAATAAAAAAAGCAATTGAAAATGATGATGTTATAATTCATTTTCAACCTATTTATTCAAATTTTTATAATAAAGTTACTAAATACGAAACTTTGATTCGTTTAAAATCAGAAGGAGAAATAATATATCCAGATAGCTTTTTACAAATAGCTAAAGATATAAAAAAATATAAAAAGTTAACCAAAATTGTAATTTCTAAATCTTTTGAGTATTTTAAAGACAAAAATACAGAGTTTTCAATAAATCTAAGTCTTGAAGATATCTCTTCAAAAGAAATTCAATTTTATCTTTTTGATAAAATTAAAGAATATGAGATAGGAAGTAAACTTGTTATTGAAATAGTTGAATCAGAAGCTATAGACAATTTTGAAGAGTTTGTAAGTTTTATAAAAGAAGCAAAAACTTTTGGTTGTAAAATAGCAATTGATGACTTTGGTAGTGGATACTCAAACTATAATTATATTATTAGTTTAAATGACTATATAGATTATTTGAAAATTGATGGAAGTTTAATAAAAGATATTCATAAAAATAGAAAAACTCAACTTTTACTTGGAACATTAAAGTTCTTATGTGACAATTTAGGTATAAAAACAATTGCTGAGTATATAGAAAATAAAGAAATTTTTGATTATATAAAATCTATGGGAATAGATTATTCTCAAGGATATTATATAGGAAAACCTAAATCAACTGTAAGTAAGTTAATAAAGGTTTTTGAATAAATTTAAATATGTGCTCCTGATGCAGCCATTATATCTTTCCCATCTTCACTTATCATAGAAGGTTCCCATGGAGGGTTAAAAACTAGATGAACATAAGCTTCATCTATTTCATCAACTGTTTGTGTTACATATTTTACTTGTTCTACTAAACTCTCTGCAACAGGACAAGCTGGAGAGGTTAGTGTCATTTCTATTGTTGCAAATAAATAGTTATTTTTTTCTTCAAAATCAATTTTATATATTAATCCTAAATCATAAATATTTACTGGAATTTCTGGATCATATACTGATTTTAATCTTTTTATTACTTCTTCTTCTATTTCATCTTTTTTTTCTAAAAGTGACATTTAAAATCCTTTTATGCTTTTAAAGCATACTCTTTAATCTTTTTAATCATTCCAATTACTCCACTTTGTCTATTTGGAGTAATTACTTCACTAAGACCTAGTTCATAAACTATATCCATATTAACTTCTTTTAACTCTTCAATACTTGAGTTTGAAAAAATATTTAAAATAATATAAACTAAACCTTTTACAATAACAGCATCAGAAGTTCCTTTGAAAAAAAGTTTATTATCTTTCTTTTCACAAACTAACCAAACTTGAGATGTACAACCATGAACAATATTTTCAGGTGTTTTGTATTTTTCTTCTAGATCTTCAAGTTTTTTACCTAAATCAATAATATATTCATATTTTTGTAATTCATCTTCAAAAAAGTCTAAATCTTCTTTTATATCTTGAACTCTTTTTTCAATACTTGTCATTTTATTCCTTATGCTAACATTTTTAAAGCTTTTTTAAGAGCTTTAATAAGCTTGTCTATATCTTCTTTTGTATTATAAAAGGCAAGAGAAACTCTTATTGTTCCTTTTATATTTAATTGTTTCATTATAGGTTGAGCACAATGATGTCCTACTCTTAAAGCTACTTTCATTTTATCTACTAAAATTCCAATATCATCGTGACTAATATTTTTAAAGTTAAAACTTCTACTACCTATAGAGTTTTCAATAGTATTATAAAACTTTATATTTGGTAATTTACTTAATTGTTCATCTAAATATTCATATAAAATAAGTTCTTGTTTCTCTATTTTTTCATAACCAATATTTGAAAGATAATCTAAAGCTTTTGCAAAACCAATAACTCCTGCAATATTTTGAGTTCCTGCTTCAAATTTATAAGGAGAATCAAGTAAAGTTGAAGAATCAAAATCAACTTCATTTATTGTTGCTCCACCTGTTTGATAGGTATCAACTTCTTTTAGAAAAATTTCTTTTATATAAATTGCCCCAACACCCGTTGGCCCAAAAGTTTTATGTCCTGACATTGCAAAAAAATCAACATCTAAATCTTGAACATCAACGCTCATATGGGCTAAACTTTGGGCAGCATCAATCATAACTACACTATTGTATTTATGTGCAAGTTGGATAATTGCTTTTATATCATGGATTTTTCCAAAAGCATTTGAAATATGAGTAATACTTACGAAAGAGTTTGGATTTTCTTTTAAAATATTTTCATAATCTCTAAAATCAAAATCTAAATTTTCATTACAAGATACAACTTCAAGTCCTTTACTTAAAGAACGTCCTTGCATATGCCAAGGGGTAATATTTGAATGATGTTCTAACGATGAAATTATCACTTTTTCAAACTTTTTTGCAAAAGAATTAGCAATAAAATTTATAGATTCTGTAACACCTTTTGTAAAGATTATTTCTTCTTTTTTAGGTGCATTAATAAATTTTTGTAAGCTTACTCTTGCATTTTCATAATTTAGAGTTGCTTTGTTTGCATCTCCAAAAGAACTTCTATGAGTATTAGCACAATAGTTTTCATAATAATCCATTTCTGCATTTATAACACTTTTGGGTTTTTGTGTTGTTGCAGCATTATCTAAATATGTAATTTCACTATTTTTAAAATAAGGAAAATCTTCTTTAAACATAATTATCCCTTTTATACTCTTTTATAAACTCTTTTACTTTTTCATCTAAGATAGTCTCAATAATCTCATTTTCTACAGCTTTTAATAAAATTTGTTTTGCAAGTTTTTCATCTATACCTCTTGATTGTAAATAAAGAAGTTGGTCTTTATTTAAAGAACCAGTTGTAGCACCATGACTAGCTTCTAGTTCATCAATATTTATTTCTAAATGGGGTTTTGCAAATATTGCAGCTTCATCACTTAATAAAATAGTATCTGAGTTTTGATGTACTTGAGAAAAAAATGCTTTTTCATCAACTCTTGATATAGCTTCAAAAACAGCTTTTGAATTATCATTTAAAATGTGTTTATATTTTATATCACTAGTATTTTTTTTGTTTTCATGATTTGTATTAAATATTGATGAAGAATCTGCACTTTCATAAAGTTTTACAAGACCATTTATATTAAAAGCTGCATTTTCTTTTTCTAAATTTGTATCATATATTGAAAGAGAAAAACCTTTTCCTATTTCAAAGTTTGTATGATTTAATTTTGAATTATCATCTAAATGATTAAGATAATTAATTAAAAAAGAAGTGTCTTCTGAAAAGTCTTGTATTTTTAAATACTCTAATTTAGAATTCTTTGCTAAATTTAATTCTCTATTTACTGTGTAAATATTTTTTTCTTTTTTATTAACAAATATTTCTATTATAGAAGCTTTTATATTTTCTGCAACATTTATTTTTAATGAATTTGTATTTATACTATTTTCATTTTCTAAATTATGTACAATGATAATTGGCTCATTGCTATCTTCTTGAATATTTAATTCATAGTTTTTTGTATTTAATCTCTCATTTATTTTTAATAATTCATTTGTTCTACTTGAAATAGATTTACTCTCTTGTAATTCTAAATCTAATTTATACTCTTTTGAATATTCAAACTCCTTTTTTAAAATAGGGCTCAAATTTATTTTTCTAAAGTCTTCATCTTTTTTTGTTGGAAATTTTATATCTTTTAAATCTATTAATTTCATAATTACTCCAATCCTTGAAACCCAACACTATCAAGTTGTTGAGCTAAAGTATAGTCTCCTGTTTTTACTATTTTTCCATCTTTTAAAATATGTACATAATCTGGTTTTACAAGATTTAATAATTTATCATAGTGCGTAATCATTAATAAAGACTTACTTTTATCCTCAAGTAAATTATTAATTACTTTAGCAACAGTTTTTATTGCATCCACATCAAGTCCAGAATCAATTTCATCAAGCATAATTAAATCAGGTTTTAAAAGTAATAATTGAATTAATTCATTTCTTTTTTTCTCTCCACCTGAAAAACCATCATTTAAATCTCTTTGTAAAAGTGACTTGTCAATATCAAATTTAGCAAGTTCTTCTTTAGTATATTTTAAAAAGCCCATTGCATCTAATTCTTCTTGATTTTCATATTTTCTTTTTTCATTTACAATAGTTTTTAAAAAATAACTATTATTAACCCCTGGCACTTCAACTGGATTTTGAAAACTCAAGAAAATACCTTCCTTTGCCCTTTGTGATACATCAAGCTCTAATAAATCCTTATTTTTATAAGTAATAGAACCATTTGTTACCTCACAGTCATAGTGATCACTTATTGTTTTTACTAAAGTTGATTTCCCTGCACCATTTTGTCCCATTAGTACATGGATTTCACCTGGTTTTATATTTAAGTTTAGACCTTTTAAAATTTCTTTATTATCTATAGTTACTTTTAAATCTTTAATATCTAACATATTTTTTTACCTTTTTATAATCTTTTAGTTTTGTTTATCCCACACTTCCTTCTAAAGAGATATTTAATAACTCTTTAGCTTCAGCGGCAAATTCCATTGGTAACTCTTTTAAAACTTCTTTACAGAATCCATTTACAATCATTGCAATAGCATCTTCTTCGTCAATACCTCTTTGATTAAGATAAAAAAGTTGTTCTTCTGAAATCTTTGAAGTAGTTGCTTCATGTTCAATGTGTGCACTTGAGTTCTTAATTTCATGGTATGGGTAGGTATGAGCTTTACATTTATGTCCTATTAAAAGTGAGTCACATTCTGAAATATTTCTTGCATTTTTTGCATTTTTACCTACACTTACTAACCCTCTATAGGCATTTACTCCTGTCATAGCAGAAATACCTTTTGAGATAATAGTTGATTTCGTATTTTCTCCTAAATGTACCATTTTACTTCCAGTATCAGCTTGTTGGGCTCGGCTAGAAATTGCTACAGAATAAAATTCTCCCACAGAGTTATTACCTTTTAAGATACATGAAGGATATTTCCATGTTAAACTAGAACCCGTTTCAACTTGAGTCCATGATATTTTAGAGTTTTCTCCTTTACATAAACCTCTTTTTGTAACAAAGTTTAAAATACCACCTTTACCTTCTTCATCCCCTGGATACCAGTTTTGTATTGTAGAGTATTTTATTTGTGCATTATCTAGTGCTACAAGTTCAACAACTGCTGCGTGAAGTTGTCTTTCATCTCTCATTGGTGCAGAACAGCCTTCATTATATGAAACATAAGAGTTTTCATCACAGATTATTAAAGTTCTTTCAAATTGTCCTGTATTTAAGGCATTTATTCTAAAATAAGTTGAAAGCTCCATTGGGCATCTAGTATTTGGTGGAATATAAACAAAACTTCCATCTGTAAATACAGCACTATTTAAAGCAGCAAAATAGTTGTCATTTCTACTTACAACTGAAGCTAGATATTTTTTTAAAATTTCAGGATGAGAATGTGCTGCTTCAGAAATTGAACAGAAAATAATACCTAACTTTTCTAACTCTTCTTGATAAGTAGTTTTTACTGAAACAGAATCAAAAACTGCATCAACAGCAACACCCGCAAGCATTTTTTGCTCTTCTAGAGGAATTCCTAATTTTTCATAGGTTTTTAGGATTTCTGGATCAACTTCATCTAAAGAGTCTAAAGCTTTTTTAGGAGCACTATAATATGCGATATCTTGATAGTCTATTTTTGGGTATTTTAAATGTGCCCAATTTGGTTCTTCCATCTTTAGCCATGCTTTATAAGCTTTTAGTCTAAATTCAAGTAACCATTCAGGTTCATTTTTCTTTTTAGAGATTGCTTTAATAACATCTTCATTTAAACCTGGTGGAAAAGTATCACTTTCTACAAGTGTTTCAAATCCAAGTTTATAATCTTGTTTAAGTATCTCTTTTAAATGTTTGTTATCACTCATTTTAAAGCCTTCTTTTTAATTAGGACTAAAATTGTCCTATTTGTTTAAATTTATCATATGTTCATTAAAAAAATGTATAAGTGTTTAATTAATATATTACTTTAAATTTAGTTTCAATTTTACTAAAATGGACTTATAAGGCACTTTAGAGTAGATTCTTTTTATAAAAAAAGGAAAAAAATGCAATTAATATATCTAAATGAAACTAAAGATAATTATTTTGATAAAGCCTGGGAGATTTATTTAAACTCTTTTCCTAAGGAAGAAAGAAGAACTTTAGAAGAACACAAAAAAATTTTAAGAAATAATGCTTATAAAGCTAGTTGTTACCTTGATGGAAATAAGTTAGTTGCTATAGTTTTTTATTGGAATATTAAAGGTTATACTTTTTTAGAACATTTTGCAGTAGATAATCAATTAAGAGGTAAGTCTTATGGTTCAAAAGTTTTAAATGAATTTATAAAAACTAATGATAATATTGTTTTAGAAATAGAACCAATAAAAGATGAAACTTCACAAAGAAGATTAAAATTTTATGAGAGATTTGGCTTTGTTTTAAATGAATATACACATTATCAAATACCATTTAGAAAAGAAGATGAAAAACTAGAACTACTTTTAATGACTTATCAAAATAGACTTAAAGAAGAAGAGTACAAGTTTTTATATGAGCAAATGCAAAAAACTCTTATTTTTTGATTTTCTTCTCTAAACTATTTGTATAATAAGAAATAGGGTAGGTTAATAATAAGTATCCAATTGCAAGAGGAATATAACTTTCTAAAGTAGAATAAGTATAAGCGTTAACTTCTTGTGCATTCATTGTAAACTCACTAATTGAAATAATTGATAATAAAGAAGAATCTTTTATTATTGTTGCAAATTGTCCAGTTAAAGCAGGTAACATTCTTTTAAAAGCTTGTGGGAAAACTACGTATCTATACATTTGATAGTTAGTCATACCTAAACTTAAAGCTGTTTCATATTGTTCATAATCAATAGATTCAATTGCCGCTCTAATTATTTCACTTACATAGGCTCCTGCAAAGATTGCTAAAATAAATGTTCCTACAATATATCGATTTTCAAAACCTAAGTTATTTGCAAATACATAAAAGAAAATTAGAATTTGAACTAAAAGAGGTGTTCCTCTAATTATTTCTATATAAAATCTTGAAAAAAATCTAAGTAAAATAAACTTTGAATTTTGTCCATAAGCAAAAAATAAGCCAATTAAAAAGCTTAAAATAAGCGCAAAAAAAGATATGATAATTGTCATAATAAAGCCATCTATAAATTTTTGTTTATATTCATAGACACTTTGCCAGTTAAAAGTATATGTAATATTCTTAAACATAAAATATATGCTTAATCCAACAATTAAGAAAAGAAGAACTAAATTAAAAAGGTAAGAAACTCGCGAAAGTTTTTTACCTTTTTTTACATTAATTTCTTGAATAAATAAATTTTTTAATTTTATAATTTAGTCCTAAAAGAAAAATGGAACACCTAACTCATCAAATGTTTTTTTTGCTTGAGTTAAATGTTTTTTTGCAAATGAATCAAAAGTTCCATCCTCTTTTGCTTTTTTTATAAATTCATCAACTTGTTTTTTTATTGGATCATTTTGTCTTAGAGCAACACCCCAATGTTCAGAATCCTTTTGGAAAGGTTTTAAAAGAGCAACTGTTGTATCCTTATGCTGAGCATAATTTCTATAAATAGTTAATTGATCATATAAAAAACCATCAGCTTTTCCTTGTACAACCTCTAAAACACAAGCTGCTTCTTTATCAAATACTAAAATTTCAGCATTTTTTAGATTGTCTTTTGCATATACATGACCTGTAGAACCTTTTTTTACAGCTATTTTTTTCCCTTCTTTATCTAAATCTTCAATTGATTTTACTTCAGAATTTTTATTTGCTAAAATTGCAAGTGATGTTCTTGCGTATGGAGTAGAAAAATCAATAGACTTTTTTCTCTCTTCAGTTATTGTCATTGAAGAAATAATTAAATCAATTTTACCAGTTTTAAGTGATGGAATAAGACCATCCCATGCAATATTTTCAATAACTACTTTTCGTCCTAAATAGTCTCCTAAAGCTTTAGCAAAGTCAACAGAAACACCAGATGGAGTTCCATCTTTATCACTCATTTCAAATGGTGGATATGCTAACTCCATTCCAACTTTTAATACTTCTTTTTCTTCTTGTTTTTTTGAAGAATCCTCATTACAACCTGACAATAAAACCAAGATAAATGGTACAAATAATGTCATTAAAACTTTTCTTAACATAAGTAATAACCTTTAAAATTTTTTTATATTATCTCATAAGAAGCTTATTTTTTTATTAGAATTAATTAAAAATAGCTAGATTTTTTAATTAAGACTCTTTTTATCCTATTTAAAATATAATTACGCGATTTAATTAGGAACAACACTAAAATATGTAATAATAAAGTGTTAAAATGTAAAAAATAGGAAGAAGAATGGAAGTATATTTAGACAATAATGCCACTACTAAGGTTGATCCTGAAGTATTTAAAGCGATGGAACCTTTTTTCTGTGATATTTATGGAAACCCTAACTCTTTACACAAGTTTGGAGCAGGTACTCATAAAAAAATGGTAGAGGCTTTAGATTATCTTTATTCTGGAATTAATGCTGCTGATGAAGATGATATTGTAATAACAGGTAATGCAACAGAAAGTAATAATACTGTTATTAAAGGAATATGGGTAGATAAAATTTTAAATGGAAATAAAAACCATATCATTACAAGTGAAGTAGAACACCCATCTATTACAGCCGTATGTAAATTTTTAGAGACTCAAGGTGTTAGTGTTACATATTTACCTGTAAATGAAGAAGGTATTTTAGAAGCACAACAAGTTGCAGATTATATTAAAGAAGATACAGCATTAGTAACAATTATGTGGGCAAATAATGAAACTGGTAAGCTATTTCCAATAAAAGAAATTGGACAAATCTGTAAAGATGCTGGAGTTCCTTTTCATACAGATGCAACACAAGCAATAGGAAAAGTACCAGTAGATGTTCAAGCCTGTAATGTAAATTATTTGTCTTTTTCAGCCCATAAATTCCATGGACCAAAAGGTGTTGGTGGATTATACATTCAAAAAGGTTTTGAAGTAACTCCATTATTACATGGTGGTGAACAAATGGGTGGACATAGAGCAGGGACTGTAGATGTTGCTTCTATGATTGGAATGGGAGTTGCAATGAAATTAGCAACTTCAGAAATGGCATTAGCTTATGAAAACAACCATGTAAGAAAACTTAGAGATAAGTTAGAAAATGCAATATTAGAAATCCCAGAAACTATTGTAATTGGTGGTAAAGAAAATAGAACACCAAATACAACATTAATTTCTATTAGAGGTGTTGAAGGTGAATCAATGCTTTGGGATATGAATCAAAAAACAATAGGTGCTTCAACTGGTTCAGCATGTGCTAGTGAAGATTTAGAAGCAAACCCTGTAATGAATGCTTTTGGAAGTGATAGTGAATTAGCACATACAGGTGTAAGATTCTCTTTAAGTAGATTTAATACGGAAGCAGAAATTGATTATGCAATTGATGTTATAAAAGGTGCAATTGCTAGATTAAGAAGTATTTCTAGCTCATATGCATATACTCCAAAAAATCACGTATCAGAACTATAAAAACAAGGAAATATAAAAATGGCAAAAAATGATTTAATAAGCGGTTCAATTTGGGATGAATACTCAAATCAAGTTATTAGAAGAATGGATGACCCAACTCATCAAGGTGAGATTACTGAAGAAAGAGCAAAAGAGTTAGGTGGAAAACTAATTATTGCTGACTTTGGTGCAGAATCATGTGGTGATGCAGTAAGACTTTATTGGTGTATTGAAGAAGGTACAAATAAGATTTTAGAATCAAAATTTAAATCTTTTGGTTGCGGTACTGCAATTGCTTCTTCTGATGCTATGGCTGAATTATGTGAAGGTAAAACAGTTGATGAGGCTGTTAAAATTACAAATATTGATGTTGAAAAAGCTTTAAGAGATGACCCTAATACTCCAGCTGTTCCTCCTCAAAAAATGCACTGTTCTGTAATGGCTTATGATGTTATTAAAAAAGCTGCTGCTACATATAAAGGTGTAGATATGGAGTCTTTTGAAACAGAAGTAATTATTTGTGAGTGTGCAAGGGTAACTTTAGGAACTATTCAAGAAGTAATTAAATTAAATGATTTAAAATCTGTTGAAGAAATCACTGATTATACAAAAGCAGGAGCATTCTGTAAGTCATGTATCAAGCCAGGTGGTCATGAAGAAAAAGACATCTACCTAGTTGATATATTAAATGATGTAAGGGCAGAAATGGAACAAGAAAAATTAAAAGAAGCTGCTGATGCAAGTGCAGCGGGTCAATCAACTTTTGATAAAATGACTATAGTTCAAAGAATTAAAGTAATAGATGAAGTATTAGATAGTGAAATTAGACCAATGTTAATGATGGATGGTGGAAATATGGAAATCATTGATATTAAAGAAAATATTCCTTTCTATGATTTATATATTAGATACTTAGGTGCTTGTAATGGTTGTGCATCAGGTGATACAGGAACTTTATATGCTATTGAATCTGTACTTAAGCAAAAAGTTGATGAAAATATTAGAGTATTACCAATCTAATTAAAACAAAAAAGCCTTTATTTTAAAGGGCTTTTTTTGTAGGCTATATAAAGGTTTTTAAGTAATTGTAAATATTTTTCATTACTTTTAATCCAATATTGTAAGGCATAATTATATTTTGTATCGTCATTTTTATTTATTTCATAATAAGAAATAAATTCATCTATTGTATTTAAAAACTTCTCAACTTCTTTACTATTTTCTAAATCTTTGTTTTTTTCGAAACATTCTTTATACTCTTTTAAGTTATATTCCCAAACTGATAATTTTTTTATTAATTCAAGTGTATTCAATATAGTCCTTTAGCCAAATATATCCTAATTTTGATATAATCAAATTTAATTAGTTCAAAATAGGAATTATATATATGTCAAATCAAAATAATCAAATACTTAAAAATACAAATGCACAAATTTTAGATGAGTTTAATGCTTCAATTATGTTTGATAAGGAGTTATATTCTCAAGATATTAGAGGTAGTATTGCTCATTCACAAATGCTTTGTGAACAAGGAATTTTAACAAAAGAAGAACAAGAAGCTATTGAAAAAGGTTTATTACAAGTAAAAGAAGAAATAGAATCTGGAGATTTCAAGTTTACACTTGCTACTGAAGATATTCATATGGCTGTTGAGTCAAGGCTTACTGAGATTATAGGTGAACCTGGGAAAAAACTTCATACTGCAAGAAGTAGAAATGACCAAGTTGCAACTGACTTTAGACTTTATGTTCAAGAAAAATCTTTATCTATTAAAGCTCAACTAAAAGAGTTAATAGAAACTTTTGTAAATGTTGCAAGTAAACATACTGAAACTCTAATTCCTGGAATGACACATTTACAACATGCTCAACCATTAAATTTTGGTTATCATATGCTTGCTTATGCAAATATGTTTAAAAGAGATTTTGAAAGATTTGAAAGTTCTTATGAAAGAAACAATTACTCTCCTTTAGGAAGTGCAGCATTAGCTGGAACACCTCATAATATAAATAGAAAATCAACTAGTGATAAGTTAGGTTTTTATGAGCCTACGAATCATGCAATGGATACTGTGTCTGATAGAGATTTTGCTTTAGAAATATTATTTAATATTTCTACTTCAATGATGCATATTTCAAGAATTTCTGAAGAGTTAATTACTTGGTCTTCTTATGAGTTCCAATTTGTTAGAATGTCTGATGAATATGCTACAACAAGTTCTATCATGCCTCAAAAGAAAAATCCTGATGTACCTGAATTATTAAGGGGAAAAACTGGACGTGTTTATGGAAACTTAATTTCGCTTTTAACAGTGATGAAAGGTTTACCTTTAGCTTATAATAAAGATACACAAGAAGATAAAGAGGGTGTTTTTGATTCAGTTAAGACTATTGAAATTTCTTTATCTATTTTAAATGAAGTAATTAAAACAATGATTGTTAATAAAGATAAAATGCAGGCAGCTTGTAAAGTAGGACATTTAAGTGCTACTGATTTAGCAGACTTTCTAGTGCAAAATCAAAATATGCCTTTTAGAACAGCTTATTATATTACAAAAGATGTTGTATCACATGCAAACTCTTTAAATAAAGATATTAGTGAACTTACAATTGATGAAATAAAAGAAGCAAATGAAGATTTGAAAAATGTAAGTGAAGATATTGTTATGTATTTAGATTTAAGAAACTCAATGAATGCAAGAACTTCTCTTGGTGGAACATCAACAAAACAAACCCAAAAACAAATTGAAAATTTTAAAAAGTGGTTAAAAGATAATTAAATAAAAAAGACTAGAATTAGTCTTTTTTATTAAGATAAATATTTTCTTGCAGTTTCATATAAGGCTTGGATATCTGTTTTTCCAATAAAGCCATCAACTCCAATATTATTCATTTTATTTTTTACTGCATCTGTAGTCATTGATGAGTTTACAATTACAGGAATATGGTCATATTTACTATTTTGTTTTATAAATGAAGCCACTTGAAAACCATCAGTTTCAGGCATTTCTATATCTGTAATGATTAATGCAATATCTTCTGGATCCATCTCTTCAATTCTTTCTAATAATAGTGCACCATTATTATAAATTTCATAATGAATACCTGCTTTTTTAAAGAATCTAGTTAAAACTTCTCTTGCAACTCCAGAGTCTTCTGCTGCTAAAACAAGTTTTTCTGTTTGAAATTTAGACTCTACATATTTATTTAGTGTTTCTTCTCCATCATCAACCCAACCTAAGTCTTGAAGAAGTTGTTCTGCATTAAATACTGTACATAACTCATCTTTATCATGTACTTTTACATAAGTAGTATAAGTAACTTTAGAATTTGTTTCTTCTGTATGTCTTAATTCATCTGTAGTTTTTTCTACAATATCAAGCATATCTCTTATTAAAAAACCTACTTTTTTGTGATTAAATTCACAATAAATAATAAGCTTATACTCTTTTATATCTAATTTTGGTATACCAAGCCAAGCATCAAGGTTTATTAATGTAACAGGTTCTCCTCTAATAGTTGCAATTCCTGCAACAACATCACTATTTGAAGGAGTATCATTTATTGTTACTTCTTCTGCAATAACAAATGCTTTAACTTTTGCAATATTAATTGCATAAATATTATTATGACCAGTATAAAATACAGCAAGTTGCTGTACATTTCTTAAATGTCCTTGTGTCATTTGCTCAACACTATTAATACCACTCATTTGTATACCCTTTATACTAATATACTAAGATTATATTAACTTTTTTCTTACAATAAACTTTAGAATATTACTAAAAGATTACTTTAGTGCTTTCTTTTTAGTAACTTATTTATAGTAACAGCAGCCATCATAAATCCAAATGAACCAGTAACTGCTTCAAAACTTCCTTTTTCAATACAATTTGGGCTTTCTCCAGAGAAAATAACTTTAAACTTCTTTTTAAAACCTCTTTTTTTTAATTCTGTTCTAACTTTTCTAATAAATGGATCATTATATGTTTCCCATATTGATTTATACTCAATTTTACTTGGGTCAAATCTTTTGGCACCTCCACTAGTACTAATAATTTTTGTAAAATGTTTTTGAATTAAATGTACTTTTGGTTTTATATCATCAATTGCATCTAAAATATAATCATATGATGAAAAGTCAAAATTATCAATCCATTCGGGTGTTATTTTTACATGAATTGCTTGTACTTTTGGGTACTTTTCTTTTAAAGCATCAACTTTTATTTTTCCAATATTTCCATGACTTCCTAACTGTCTATTCATATTTGATTCTTCATAAGTATCAAAATCTACTATAGTTATATTTGTTAGTCCTGTATTATATAAAGAATCTAAAGCAAAACTTCCAACTCCTCCTACCCCAAGAAGTATTATTTTAGCTTTTTGTATTTTTTTAAAGTTCTCTTCACCAAAAAGTTTTATTGATCTATCATATTGTTGCATATCTGTACTCTTTTATTAAAATTTTGCTATTATAGCAAATTAATACGTAAGAAAAATAAAATATTATAGGAGTCTTGCAAATGGATAAAGAGCCAATGACAAGAGTAGGTTATGAAAAAATAACAGGTGAATTAGAATTTTTAAAAAATAAAGAAAGACCAGAAACTGTAGTAGCCTTAGATGAAGCTAGACAATTAGGTGATTTAAAAGAAAATGCTGAATATCATGCAGCAAAAGATAAACTAGCTTTAATTGATGCTCAAATTGCAGAGCTTGGCTCAGTTATTTCAAAAGCTGTTATTATTGACCCAGAAAATTTACCTCACGATAGAGTAAGTTTTGGTTCAACAGTTCACTTAGTAGATGTAAATACAGATGAGGAGTTTACTTACGCTATAGTTGGTGGTGTAGAATCAAATGCAGAAAAAGGTTTTATTTCTTTTAATTCTCCTTTAGCTAAGCAACTTTTAGGAAAAGAAGAAGGTGATGAGTTAACTGCAAGTCTTCCAGGAGGAGAAACAGCATTTGAAATTTTAAGTGTTGGATATAGAGAACTTAATTTATAATGAAAAGTTTAGATAGAACTTTATATTAAAGTAACTTATGTTTTTAAAAATAAAAGAAAATTCAATATTTGTTGCTGATTCTCATTTTAATGATAAAAATCCTGAACTTTTATCTTTTTTAAATTTGATAGTTGAAAATAAGATTAAGCCTTCTCAACTTTTTTTAATGGGAGATATTTTTGATTTTATATCTGAAGAAAGTAAATATTTTATTAAAAAAAATATAAAAATAATAAATCTAATTAATGAATTATCAAAAAACATTGAAGTTATTTATTTAGAAGGTAACCATGATTATAACTTAAAAACTCTTTTCCCTAGAGTTTTAGTTGTTAAAAGAGAACAACAACCTATTTATTTACAATATAAAAATAATAAAATTGCAATGTCACATGGAGATATCTTCACTCCATGGCATTATAATTTATATTGTAAAATAATTAGAAATAAGCCACTTTTACTATTTCTAAATTCAATTGATTTTTTTAGTTTTATTTCCAAAGCTATTGAAAATAGTTTATTAAAGAAGACTATTTGTAATGAAATGAAAGACTTTAATAGTTTTGCTAGAAAAAGATTAAATTGTTATAAAAATGCAGATATTGTTATTGAAGGACATTTTCACCAAGGAAAACAATTTTCCAAAAACAACAAACTTTATGTAAATATTCCATCTTTATGTTGTAATAAAGAGTATATGATTTTTGATGGAGAGTTTAAAGGGAAGAAACTGTGATAAATGAAAATATTATTATAATAATATTAGGTATTGTTGCTGCTATAATCATAATTTTATTACTAGTAATAATAATGATGTTAAATAAAAAAGAAAGTTCTAAATCTTCTAAAAGGTATGCTACAACTTCTAGTTCTATGTATGTAAAAATGCCAGATACTCTAAAAATATCAGTACCTTCTAATATTGAAAAAATGAGTAAACGGGAAGTATTAAATATTACAAAAAAAGTTTTTGATTCTTATAAAATATTTGATTATAAAAAAATGAATACTTTTGAACTTGATAAGAAAGAATGGCACTCTTGGCAAATCTCTTTTTTATTGATGTTATATAAACATGAAGAGGAATTTTTTATTCCTAATCAAAATGAGGTTTTTCACTTTTTTTTATTGAACTCTTCTGATAATGATATAAAAAGTTTAGTTAGGGGAATTTTTAAAAAGTATGAAAATTATGTTGATATAACTGAAAGTAAAGATTTTCTTTGTAAAAATTATATTTGGTCAAATAAAGATATTTCTATACTTTTTTATTTTCTAGCAAATTATAAAAACTACTAAAAATATAATTAAAAAATCAATACTGTTATCAAAATGTAATTGACTTAACTTAAAATCCTACTTTATTTTAGAATAAAGGACGGATTTGGAATCAACATTACAAAAAAACAATAGTGTAGCCTTATCACAAAATTGGTTACATTGGATACTTATAGCTATATTAATTTATGGTTTATTAGTTGCTGTTAGTACAATAGGAAGTGGATTTAAACTAGCAGCAGGTGAACAGGCAAAAGAGTTATTTGCCTTTGCAAGTAATCCTATAACAGCATTAGTTATTGGAGTTGTTGCTACAGCACTTATTCAATCATCAAGTACGGTAACTTCAATAATTGTTGGACTTGTAGCAGGAGGATTACCTGTTGAAATGGCAATTCCTATGGTAATGGGAGCAAATATAGGGACAACAATAACTAATACAATTGTTAGTATTGGTATGGTTAAAGCTAGTGATGAATTTAAAAGAGCTTTTTCTGCTGCAACAATTCATGATTTTTTTAATCTCTTAAGTGTAATTATATTTTTACCTTTAGAAATTATGTTTGGTTTTTTAGAAAAACTAGGAGCATATTTTTCTTCACTTTTAGTTGGTGGAGACTCTATGAGTATAAAAGGTTTTAATTTTATTAAACCAATTGTAAAACCAGCAACTTCAACTATAGAAAACATATTTCAAAGTATAGGTTTTGGAAGTACTACTGTTGGAGTTTTAATGATAATTTTTGGAATTGCATTAATTTTTTTGGTAATTACATATATTGGAAAATTATTAAAGGTTCTTATGGTTGGTAAGGCAAAAGATATTTTACATAAAGCTGTAGGAAGAGGTCCTATCTCTGGAATTACTTCAGGAACTGCAATAACCGTATTAGTTCAATCTTCTTCTACAACAACAAGTTTAATTGTTCCTTTAGCTGGTAGTGGAGTTTTTTCTTTACGACAAATTTACCCTTTTACTTTAGGTGCAAATATAGGAACAACAATTACTGCAATTTTAGCAGCAACTGCAGTAGGCGGTCCTCTTGCCATTTTTGCTTTACAAATTGCGTTAATTCATTTTATTTACAATCTTTTAGGTGTTGTATTTATATATGGGATTCCTTTTTTAAGAGAAATACCAATTAAATTAGCTGAAGCTTTAGCTTCTTTAGCAGTAAAAAGAAAAATATATATTGTACTTTATGTTCTTACTGTATTTTTTATTCTTCCTGCATTATTAATTGCATTTACATAGGAGTATATGATGGCAAAATTAACTAGAAAAACTTTATTAGAACAACAAATTGAGGATTTAGAAGAGTCATTAGAAAAATTAAAAGAACAGTTAAGAAAAGTTGAAGAAGAAGAACAACATCATCAAATTGATTTATTAGAAAACTATTTTAGTACTATAAATAATAGATTTGCAAATTTACAAGGGTTTTGGCAACTTCTAAAAGAAGAACTTAATGAAATGTTTGCAAGTAATGAGAAGGATAAAAAATGAGATTGATTTTATTATTTTCTTTATTTTTTATTTATTCTTTTGCAGGAGAAGAAATAAAGATTAGTTTAAAAGAAGTTCCTAGTAATATTATGAAAGAAGTACAAAAGACAATCCCTAAAGCAACTATTATTTCAGCAAACTTAGAGAAAGAAGAAAATTCTACACTTTATGAAATTCAAGGTAGATTTTCAGATGATAGAAGTGTAGAGGTTGATATTTTTGATAATGGGAAAATAGAAGAAATTGAAATAGAGTTCCCAGAATATATGGTTCCTAAAGCAGTTCTTATTGCAATTGAAAAAAGATATAAAGGATTTATACCCACTTATATAGAAGCAAGTCATTCAAAAAGTATGAAAGTAATACAATATGAATTTGAAGGAACACATAATAATAGAAAAATAGATTTAGAAGTCTCAGCAGATGGAAGGAAAATCAAAGAAGGTGATAAATAAAATAATGATAAAATATAAATAATTTATAAATTGAGGTTGCGATGAAAATAGAAAAGTTATATGACAAAGAGATATCAGATATTTTAGAATATGAAGATTTTATAAAAGTATTAAAAGAAAATCCTGATGAGAACTTTTTAAAAGAAGTGCATAGAAAATATCAATATAGATCACAAGAAGAAGCTTTAAGAACTCTACAAGTAGAGTTAATAAAGCTTCAGGATCATCTTGAAAAACATAATGAAAAGATGATTATTTTAGTTGAAGGAAGAGATGCTTCAGGAAAAGGTGGAGCAATTAGAAGAATAACAAGATATATGAATGAAAAACATTATCGTGTTGTAGCTTTAGGAAAACCTTCTGATGTAGAAAGAAGTCAGTGGTATTTCCAAAGATATGTACAACAATTCCCTAAAGCAGGTGAAATAGTTATTTTTGATAGGTCTTGGTACAATAGGTCTATGGTAGAACCAGTTTTTGGTTTTTGCACTGATAAGCAGTATGAAACATTTATGAACACAGTAACAAGTTTTGAAGAAGATTTAATTGAGCATGGGATACATTTTCTTAAAATATATTTTTCAGTTTCAAAGGAAGAACAATCAAATAGATTTAAAGAAAGAGAAGAAAATCCTTTAAAACAGTGGAAATTAAGTGAAATAGATTTACAAATGCAAGAAAGATGGAATGAGTTTACAGAAAAGAAATATAGAATGTTAAAGGAAACTAATACAGAAAAATCTCCTTGGACAATAATTAGAAGTGATGATAAGTTTGTAGCAAGATATAATGCTATAAAGACTATATTAAATAAAGTTGATTATCAAAGAAGAGATTCAAGAATTGATTTTTCTGTTGATCCTGAAATTGTTATTACAGCGGAAAAAGAGTTAGAAATTATGGCTAAAAGTTCAAAAATTAATATAAATAAATAATTAGTTAGTTTTTTCTTTTTTATTTAAATAAAAAGATGTTACAATTTCGTCTAAATTTTTAAATAAAAAGGTCATTAATATGACACTATTCTCACTTGGTAAAGAAGAATCTTCACAATTAAAAGCTATAAATGAAAATTATGCAGTAATTTCATTTAAACCAGATGGTACAATACTTCATGCAAATAATAACTTTTTAAATCTTTTAGGTTTTTCCTTATCTGAAATAGTGGGGAAAAACCATAAAATATTTTGTGATGAGACTTATATAAAAACTAAAGAATATCAAGATTTTTGGATTGACTTAAATAAAGGAAACTCTCAAATATCAGAATTTAAAAGAGTAAAGAAAAATAAAGAATCAACTTTTATTCAAGCTTCATACATTCCTGTAAAAAATAAAAAAGGTGAAGTTTATAAAGTTATTAAATTTGCACAAGATATTACAGAAAAAAAACTACAGAATTTAGACCATGAAGGTCAATTAGAGGCTATAAGTAAATCTCAAGCTGTAATTGAATTTGATATGAGTGGAATAATACTTTATGCAAATAAAAACTTTCTAGATGTAGTAGGTTATACTTTAAATGAAATTGTAGGTAAACATCATAGTATATTTTGTGAAGATAGTTATAAAGAGTCTGTAGAATATCAACAGTTTTGGAGAAAATTAAATAATGCAGAGTTTGAAGCAGGGGAATTTTTAAGAATAGGTAAAAATGGTAAAAAAGTTTGGATTCAAGCAACTTATAATCCTATTATGGATTTTGATAAAAAACCATTTAAGGTTGTTAAATATGCAACAGATATTACAAGTCGAAAAAATAAAATGTTTGAAATAGAACATAATGTTGAAAAATTGTCAGACTCTTTAACTCATTTATCAAATACTTCTTCTTCAATGAGTCAAGGGGCAAAAGTTACGATGAATGGTTCAAAAGAAGTTTCGTCTTCTATTTCGGAAGTGAATAATTCTATTGTTAATATTCATCAAAAAGTTGAAGATATGTTATCTTCAATAAAAAGTATTTCTGAATCTTCTTCAAAAGGGAAAACGATTGCTCTTGAAGCACAAGAACAGTCAAAAAGTACAAGTGCAGCAATTGTTAAACTTGATGAAGAGTCTGATAAAATTGGAGAAGTAATTAATATAATTACTCAAATTGCTTTTCAGACAAATATATTATCATTAAATGCAGCTGTAGAAGCTGCTACAGCAGGAGAAGCAGGGAAGGGGTTTGCTGTTGTTGCAGGGGAAGTAAGAAGTTTGGCTTCAAGATCAGATGAAGCGGCAAAAGAAATAACTCAAGCAGTAGAGCTTATTCAATCATTAGTTAAAAGTTCTTTAGAATCTATTACAAAGATTGATAAAACTATTGAAGAAATAACTTCAATGTCAACTTATATTTCAGATTCAATAAAAAAGCAAGAAAGTGTATCAAATGATGTTTCTCATATTACTTCTAAAACGAGTAGTGATATTGGAGAAATTTCAAATACTATGAATGATGTATCACAGAGTTCACAAAAAACGAAACAAGAGTCAGAAGAAACGCTAGCTGCTTCAAAAGAGTTAATTAATGTCTCAAATGAATTAATATCAATATTAAAAACACTTAAATAAAAATATAATTTTATTTCAATTTGTAATATAAAAGACATCATAACTTAATCTTAGATATAATTTTTTATGACAAAATTTAAAGTAAACAGTGAATATAAACCAGCAGGTGATCAGCCTGTTGCAATAGATAAAATAAGTAAATCAATTTTAGATGGAAATAAATATACAACATTAGAAGGTGTTACAGGTTCTGGTAAAACCTATACGATGGCTAAAGTTATTGAAAAAACTCAAAGACCAACTCTTATTATGACTCATAATAAGACATTAGCTGCACAGCTTTATTCAGAGTTTAAACAGTTTTTCCCAAACAATCATGTGGAGTATTTTATTTCTTATTATGATTATTATCAACCAGAAGCATATATTCCAAGAACTGATCTTTTTATTGAAAAAGATTCATCAATTAATAGTGAACTTGAAAGATTAAGACTTAGTGCTACAGCTTCCTTACTTAGCTTTGATGATGTAATTGTTATTGCATCTGTATCTGCAAACTATGGTTTAGGTAATCCAAATGAATATAAAGCAATGGTTCAAAGAATTGAAGTTGGTTTTGAATATTCACAAAGAGAATTTTTACTTAAACTTGTAGAAATGGGTTATAAAAGAAATGATGCTTTTTTTGATAGAGCAGATTTTAGAGTAAATGGAGATGTAATAGATATCTTTCCTGCTTATTATGAAGATGAGTATATTAGAGTTGAGTTCTTTGGTGATGAGGTTGAATCTATCACAAAACATGAGTATTTAACAAATGAAAAAACAAAAGAGCTAGAAGAAGCTATTATTTACTCAGTTAATCCTTTTGTTGTAACAAGTGAAAATTTAGGACGAGCTGTAAAGCAAATAGAAGAAGAATTAGATGAAAGACTTGATTACTTTACAAAAGAAGATAAGTTAGTAGAGTATCAAAGATTAAAGCAAAGAGTAGAGTTTGATTTAGAGATGATTGAAGGTACAGGAATGTGTAAAGGGATTGAAAACTATGCACGTCACTTAACGGGACTAAAACCTGGAGAAACTCCTTATTCTATGATGGACTATTTTGAACAAATAGGAAAAGACTTTTTACTTATAGTAGATGAGTCTCATGTTTCTTTACCTCAGTTTAGAGGAATGCATGCAGCAGATAGAAGTAGAAAAGAAGTACTTGTGGATTATGGATTTAGACTGCCTAGTGCTTTAGATAATAGACCTTTAAAATTTGATGAGTTTATAAATAAAGCACCTTCGTATCTTTTTGTATCTGCAACACCAGCTGAACTTGAAATTGAAAAAAGTGCAGTTGTAGCAAAACAGATTATTAGACCAACAGGGCTTTTAGATCCAATTATTCAAATAGAAGATAGTGAATATCAAGTAGAAAAACTACATGATGAAATCAAAAAAGTAGTTTCAAAAAATGAAAGAGTTTTAGTAACAGTATTAACTAAAAAAATGGCAGAAGAATTAACTTCTTATTATTCTGATTTAGGAATGAAAGTTAAATATATGCACTCTGATATTGATGCAATTGAGAGAAATCAAATTATTAGAGAGCTTAGAGTAGGGGAATTTGATGTTCTTGTAGGAATTAACTTACTTAGAGAGGGACTTGATATTCCAGAAACATCACTTGTAGCTATTTTAGATGCCGATAAGGAAGGTTTTTTAAGAAGTAGAACTTCTCTTGTTCAAACTATGGGAAGGGCAGCAAGAAATCAAAATGGTAAAGTAATTCTTTTTGCAAAAAAAATTACTGATTCTATGAAGTATGCAATTGATTTAACAAATGAAAGAAGAGCTATACAAGAAGAGTTCAATAAGAAACATGGAATAACTCCAACAACAACAAAAAGATCAATAGATGAAAATCTAAAGCTTGAAGAGTATGATGATGTAGCTTGGAAAAAAGAGAAGTTACAAAAAATGCCAGCAGCAGAAAGAAAGAAAATTTTAGTTGAGCTAAATAAAAAAATGCAAAAAGCTGCAAAAGATTTAAACTTTGAAGAAGCAATTAGACTACGTGATGAGATTGAGAAATTAAAAAAATTATAATATAATTTATTAAAAATGAGAAAGAACAAATATGAAAAAAGATTATCCTTCTACTGAACGTGAATGGCTAAAATATCTTACTATTGATAATTATTTCACTTCATTTCAAATTGAACATAGAAAAAATATAATAATTGAAACTGGATGTAATTTTGATTCGATTGTTAATGATATAAAAGAATATAGAGCTAAGAACAAATTAGAAATATTTGTTTTTCAAGAAAAAAGGTTTTTCATTACTGATACATTCAGACTAACTAAAAATATTGAAACAATAAAAGAATTTTGGAAAAGTTTGGAGTATAACTTTCAAAGTAAGTTTTCATTAGAGCTTTTAAAAGAAACATTAATTGAAGAAGGTTATTACTCTTCAACAATAGAAGGAGCACATAGTACTATTAAAAGAGCAAAGACCTTAGCTAATGGAAAGTCTCAACCAAAAGACAAAAGTGAATTTATGGTTTATAATAACTTTAAGGCATTAATTGAACTAGAAGGACAAAAAGAAGAAATAACAAATGAATTAATATTTAAAATTCATGAAATTACTGTTGAAAATACATTAGAAGAAGATTATAACATTGGAAAGTATAGAACTGAACCAAATGAAATAATTAATCAAAGTGGTAAAGTTATTTTTAGTCCAATATCTGATATTCAAAAAATGAATGTGATGTTAAACGAATTACTAAAGTTTTTAAAAGATGATGAGTTTTCTAAGCCTTTAGAAAAAATATATAAAGCAATAGCATTTCATTTTTTATTTGCATATATACATCCTTTTGATGATGGAAATGGTAGAACAGTGAGAATACTTTTTAGTTATTTACTCAAGTATTATGGATATGACATGTTTTATTATATATCATTATCTGAAATAATTAATAGAAAAAAAGCAAAAGACTATTATCAATCATTTATTGATGTTGAAAGAAGTAATATTCAAGATGTAAATAGTTTTGATATGACTTATTTTTTTTATTATTTATCTGAAGTGATGGTTGAAGGATTATCAATATTAAAACATAGAATTAATACTCATTTAAGAGAAGATATTATTAAAAATGTTGCAAAAGAAAATAATATTGATTTAACACCGAGACAAAGAAAAATTATAAAGATATTGTCAAATAAAAATAATACTTTTATTATAACAACTAAAGAATTATCACAAAGACTTCAAGTATCACAAAGAACTACTCAAAGAGATTTAAAATTATTAGTCGATTTTGGTTTAGTAGAAAGAGTAAAAGCTCCAAAAAATAAAAAACAAAATTATTTTAGAATAAATGTCGATTTATAGAAGGAAGTTATAGTGCCAAGACTTAAAAAAGCAAGTAAAGAAGAGATTCAGATTATTAAAGAAGCATTCCAAGAAAAATATTCAGGTGCTGTTACAGAGTTAGAGTATAAAAATGATTATGAGTTATTAATTGCAATTATCCTTTCTGCTCAATGTACAGATAAAAGGGTAAATATTATTACTCCAGCTTTATTTGAAAAGTATCCTGATGTTTTTGAACTTGCAGATGCTTCTTTAGAAGATGTAAAAGAACTACTTAAAAGCTGTTCATTTTTTAATAATAAAGCAAAAAATATTATTAAAATGGCACAAAGTGTTATTGCAAACTATGATGGAGAAATTCCTCACAATCAAAAAGAGTTGATAAAACTTGCAGGTGTTGGAAATAAAACTGCAAATGTATTTATGATTGAGTTTGAAGGTGCAAACCTAATGGCAGTTGATACTCATGTATTTAGAGTTTCCCATAGACTTGGACTTTCATATGAAAAAACAGTTGAGAAAACAGAAGCAGATTTAGTAAAAAAACTAAAAGATGATTTACATATTTTTCATCAAGCGATGGTATTATTTGGAAGATATACCTGTAAGGCATTAAACCCAGATTGTGATAATTGTTTATTTCCTCATGTATGTAAGACAACAAAATCATTTAAACCACAATAGTAAAATTGTAGAAAACTAATTGAAAAATTTTATTTTTTATTTTTATTATACTTGTTATGATTGATTAATTTAACAAAAAAGGAGATGATTAATTATGAAAACAGTCAATAAAATAGATTCAATTAGTTTAGTTCATCCTTTTGAAAAAAGTTTCATTGATATTTTTCATATAGAAAAACCTTATGGAGAATATAGTGATTCTATTATAAAAATAGAACTTTTAGAAAAACAAGAAGTTTTTTCTAGTATAGAGTTTCCTTATGAAAATTTATCAACTTTGATAGATAGTTTACAAAAAATAAAAGATACTCAAACAACAAGCTTATCTGATTTACATAAGGAATTAGCTGCTGGAGTAGGTGGTGGACAATAGTTTTTTAGAGAAACTTTTTTAAAAAAAGATTTTTTAAATGAGAATTTAATCCATTTGAATTAAACATAATAAGTTCTCTATAAAATCTTTGTAAATTTTTTTCTAAAAGAATTGATTTTCCTCCATTTAAAATCATTGCAGTAGAAATTGTATTTAAAACACAATTAAATAATTCTATACGCAAGAAATCAAGATGGTCTTTATCTTTTGATTGTAAAAAACTATTTTTTAATTTATTGATTCTTTTTTGTGATTCTTTTTTTAATTTTTTATTTTCTATATTTGGAATTGCTGCAATACCAATACCATAAAGTGCATAATGAACAGTCTTAGACAAAGATTTGTTTTTATTATAATTTCCTTTGTCATTTGAAGAAACTATATTTTTTTCTTCTACAAAAAAGTCTTTGAGTTCAATATTTACAGTATTTAAAGAGTATCCTACAAAAGTTTTAGGAGTATCTATAATTTTAAAACCTTTTTGTTTTTTAAATTTTGTCAATACTTCATACTCTTTATTTTCAAAATGAAAACCAATAAGTAATCTATCAAAGATTTTATAACCACTAGCCCAAGATAATTGTCCATTAAGTTTGTATCCATTTTTACATTTTTTTGCTTCAACTATTGTCTCATTAGACCTTAAATGATTTATAGCAATGCCACACTTTTTTTTGAAAAAATGTTCTTTTCTTTTAAAATTGTTTTTATTCATTATTGCATTTGCTGCAAGAATTTGAATAGACAAAAAAGCTAAAGCACCTGAGTAGGGTGTTATTTTTCTAAAAAGTTTGAATTTTAAAGAATCTGTTTGAATTGTTGGATATTTGTGAAAATCATATAAACCATTTTTGTATGCAATATTAAAAGCTTTTTTTAATAATTTTCTATCATAATCAATTTTATATAAAGAAAAACCTTCAAGTTCTTTTATGGTTTTTCTAATATTTTTAATAAAATTTTTTTGTTTATTCATCTACTTACTTTTGAATACACTTTTCATTAAGAGAATTGAAGTTTTCAAAAATAAACTCATCTTCAATTTTTTTTATTTTTACATTTTTTACATTGCAAATATATTCTTTGTTCTCTTTTTTTACAATATAATCAAAATTGTAAATGAAGTTTGTTTTTGATGAAACCATTTTATTATTGAGTCTTTCAAAAGAAAACTTTTCAATTTTTACATTATTAACTTTTTCGTATTTTTCTTTAAATAATTCAGGAACTTCGTGTTTTTTATCTTCAAGAAACATGTAACTAAGTATAGACAGTAGAACAATAATAAAAAATAAAATAGTCAATTCCTTTATTTCAAATTTATTATTAACCTTATAAATAATATAAGCGATTAAAAATATAAAAAATATAGCGATAAGCATTATTTGCATATTAATTTCCTTTTATTCTATTTTTAAATTCTTCAGGACTTAAGTATTTACTGCTCGATGGGGCTTTTTTTACTGTTTTATCAAGTGAGCTTGAAACAGGTTTTGCCTTTTGATATTGCTTATTTGTTGAAATATTTTTAATAAGTCCATCTTTTAAATTATCTAATATATTTAAAACTATTTTTAAATTTTTTTCTTCTACATCTAGAGTAACTTTAGCCATAAAAATCCTTTGTGGAAGTATATCATAAATAAAAATAAATCTTTTTTATTAAATAGCAATTTAAATAATTAACAGATAATTAACAAAAGCTTTATAAAATACTTTAAAATGTAAACAAAAGGAAAAATTATGAAAAAAGGACTTTATCTATCTCTTGTTTCTGCTTCATTACTTTATTCAAATGAAAATATTCAATTACCTAGTATAGATGTTATTTCTCAAGTAAATACAAAAATTGTAAAAAATGTTAGTGAAGAACAAGTTAAATCAGCAGATTTAGCCGAAGCATTAGTAAAAAATGTACCTTCTATAAGCTTAGTAAGAAGAAGTGGAATTGCAAATGATATTATCTTACGAGGGCAAAAAAAAGATAATATCAATATTTTAATTGATAATAGTAAAATTTATGGTGCTTGTCCAAATAGAATGGATCCTCCAACTTCTCATATTTTGACAAACAATATTGAAAGTGTAGAGATAATTGAAGGTCCTTATGATGTTGAAAATTTTGGAACTCTAAGTGGATTAGTAAAAGTTAATACTAAAGAACCTGAAGCTGGACTAAATGGTGAAGTAAATTTAGGTGTAGGAAGTTTTGGATATAAAAAAGGTTCTTTTAGTGTAAGTGGTGGAAATGATTTTGTAAAAGTTTTATTTTCAGCTTCAAAAGAAGAATCTGACCAATATGAAGATGGAAATGGCGATGATTTCTATGGACAACAATTAAAAAATGGAATAGCTGATAATACAAATAGAGAATACTCTTTATCAAATAGAGGAATGAAAGCTTATGAAAAAGAAACAATATTCTCTAAAGTAATTGTAAATATTGATGATAGTTCAGAATTGGCTTTATCTTATACTGCTAATAGAAGTGATAATGTTTTATATCCAAATACTCCAATGGATGCAAAGTATGATGATTCGGATATTTATACTTTAGAGTATACAAAAAGAAATTTAGGTTCTTTTTCAAAAGAATTAAATTTAGAGTATTATTATTCAAAAGTTGACCATCCAATGGATACGGCACTAAGAGATGGTGGTCAAATGATGTATATGACAAATCATATGAAATCTTATATTTGGGGAACAAAACTAAAAAACTCTTTTGATATTTCAGATTATTTAGTAACTTTTGGTGTTGATACGAGTGTTAGAAACTGGAGAGGACAAAGAAGTTCAACAAATGTTGCAACAGGAATCAGTACACTTGGTGCGGTAAGTTTAGATTCAACGGATACTACAAATAAAGCTTTATTTACTCAAGTAGAAAAAACATTTGGTGATTTTGATTTACAAATGGGTTTTAGATATGATAATAGTGATATCGAAAATTCAACTGTAGATAAAAAGTATATTGCATTAAGTGGAAATGTTTTTGGTATTTATAATCTTGATAAAGATACAAAAATATTTGCAGGTTTTGGTAAGTCTTCAAGAGTTCCTGATGCTAGAGAATTCAATACTAATTATGACTTAGAAGATACAAAAAATTATGAAGTAGATCTAGGTTTTGAAAAAGATATTGGAAATCTAAATGTAAGAACAAAGATTTTCTATTCTAAGTTAGAAGATTATATTTATAATACAGGAATCTTCTCAAATATTGATGCAAAAATTTATGGAGCGGATATTTCTGGAACATATAAAGCAAGTGATAAATTTTCTTTTGATTATGGAGTAGCTTATCAAAGAGGTAAAAAAGATGGAGATTATGCTGACAAAGATTTAGCAGAAATTCCACCATTAAAAGCAAACCTAGCTTTAAATTATAAACAAGATAGTTCTACATATAGAGCAGAACTTGTTGCTGTAGACTCTTGGGATACATATGATAGTAGTGCAAAAGAACAAGAATTATCTGGTTATGCAGTAGTAAATGTAAAATACAATAATCAATTTAATAAGAATTTAGGTTTAACTTTTGGAATAGACAATTTATTTGATAAAAACTATGCTTCAACAAATACCTATCAAGATGTAACATATATTGATATTGGAGAAAGAGTATTATTAAATGATCCAGGTAGATATATTTATGTTAATTTAAAATATACATTTTAATAACTAAAGAAGATTTTCTTCTTTAGTTTATCTTTCTTCTTTTCTGTATAAAATTCAAACAATCTTTTTTAATTTAAATATCTTTTATAAGCTATAATTTTTTTCATAATAATCAAATGTATTTTAGGATAGTAATGAAAAAAGTTTATATTATAAAAACAGGAAATACTTTTTTAAATATTAAAAAAAAGTATGGAGATTTTGAAGATTGGATTTTAAAATATATAAATGAAATTGATACTGAAATTATTGATGTTTTAAAAGATGAAAAACTACCACTTATGGAAAATTGTAAAGGGGTTATAATAACAGGCTCACATAGTATGGTTACAGAAGAACATTTATGGAGTTTAGAAGTAGAAACCTTTATTAAAAGCCTTGCAAAAGAACAGATTCCTCTACTTGGAATATGTTATGGTCATCAACTTATTGCAAAAAGTTTAGGTGGTGAAGTTATTTTTAATCCAAAAGGAATGGAACTAGGAACTGTAAAGATAACTTTAAAGGATGATGCAAAAAAAGATTTTCTTTTTAAAAATTTTGGAAAAGATTTTTATGCTCACGTGGTACACTCTCAAAGTGTATTAAAACTTCCTCATAATTCAAAAGTACTTGCTTTTAATGATTTTGAAGCTAATCATACTTTTAAAATAGAACCATGCATTTGGGGTGTACAGTTTCATCCAGAGTATGATGAAAAAATTATGAAAGCTTATATAAAAGAGGTTTCAAAAACTAAGAAACTAGAAGAAGAAAAAATTTTATCTCAAGTAAAAGAAGCTAGCCAATCAAATAAAATTATAGAGTTCTTTATAGAATTTATAAAAAATTATTCTAATAAATAACTACTTTATTTCTTCCTCTTTCTTTTGCCTTATAAACTGCTTGGTCTGCTCTTTTTATAGTTTCTTTTATATTTTCTTTTTCTTTATACATTGTTCCTCCTAAGCAACAAGTTTTATGACCCACTTTAGAAAATTCTTGAAGTTCTATTACTTTTCTAATATGTTCAAGTGCTTTTTGTAAATCTTTTTTAGAATGAACTTTTAATAAAAGTAAAAACTCTTCTCCTCCCCATCTTATAAAAATATCATCTTTTCTTGAGTATTTTTCTACCGTCTTAACAAATTGTATTAAAACTTCATCTCCAATATCATGACCATAGGTGTCATTTATTAGTTTAAAATGATCAATATCTAAAATTGCTAAAGCAAAATGAAAATCATCTTTATTAAACTCACTTAAAAGGTTTTTATAGTTTTGTTCAAAGTATTCTCTATTAAATGCACCTGTTAGTTTATCTCTTATAGTTTTTTCTTCTAATTCTATATAATTTAGGATAGTCTGAGAAATATCTGTAAAAGTTAAAATCATAAAATCATCATCAAATTTATTAATTGTTACTGAAAAAGCATGTAAAGAAAAATCTTTTGCTAACATAGATACAATTCGTTCTGAATGGGGAAGTTCTTGTATTCTATCAAGCCAATTCTCATTTTCTTTAACTTTTCCTAAATGAAAGAATTTATCATTTTCACAAAATAGTTCACAAATACATTTATGGTATTTTTTAAAGTCTTTTAGACTTTTAAAGTTAAAGAAATCGAAGAACTTTGTATTAACAAAATGAAGGTTTTCTCCATCAGTTAAAATTACAATGTTGTTTTGTGTATCTAAAAGCTGTTGAATATTTTTATTTTTTTTCATAATATGATTTATTTGTTTTAATAATAAAGATGTTAAAAATAAAACAATAAAAGAAACAGCAATAAGTAGAAATTGGAAAATAAAGTATCGTTTATTTATTTCTAAGAGTTCTTCAAAGTTACAATAACAAGTTAAATATGCTTCATGGATATTATTTGCATTTTTAATTGATAAAAAGTTTATTCTATAAGGGATATTTTTTTCTATAAAGTTTATTGTAAAATCTTCTTCTTTTAATACTTGTTCTTTTTTAATTAGACTTGGAAGTCTTTTTTCTATAATATTTATATGTTCTATTTTATTTTTATTTTCTATACTATTTGCTTGAATATAATAATTATTAAGAATATTTGACTCTTTTATTTCTTCTTTGTAACTATCAAATATTTTTTCATATGAGATAGCTTTATTTAAATGTAGTTGGTATTTTATTTTTGGTAAAACAGCTTGAAGTTCTCTTTCTATAACTTCAAATGGGATAGAAAATTCAACACTTCCTAAATGTTCTTTTTCATAAATTATAGGAAAAACATATCTAAACCCAGAAAACGCTCTTCCGCTTTCAAAACCAAAATAAGGTTTGAATTTTTTATTAGCACTTTCAATTGATTTTCTTATACTTATTATATTATCACCATATTTTATAGGTTTATGAAACCTTAAAAGACTTTTCCCATCATTTGTATGGAAATGAAATTGAATAATACCTAATTGTTTTAATTTTGTATATTTTTTTATTAAAAGATTATAAAGTTTATTTCTTATGAGGTTTTTTTCTAATTCATTTTTAGCATGTTTAAAGTCTTTTAGCTTGTTTAAAACTTTTGTATTTTCAAGTATTTCATAATATTGTACTTTTGCTGTTATTTTATGAGCATTAAAAATTGAATTATAAGCCACTTTTATCATTTTAATTGACTTATTATTGTTTGAATTTATCTCTTTATCTTTATTATATTTAATATAAAAACTTAGTGAAATTGTACTAAATATTACACAAATACAGAAGAAAAGTATTATGATTTTGTTTTTCATAGGGAATACTCAGTTGAAAGAATCAGTCAAAATCCATTCTTACTTGAGTTTGACCTGTAGTACAAAACTCTTCATCAATTTTTTTTGCAATTTTAAGAAAATCTACTCCTTGCACATCTCTAAAGCTTTTCATAATTTGTTTTTTACCATTTATAAGCTCTTTTGATTTAATCCCGTGAGATATAGATAAACTTGCCTCTACAAATGCTGATAATTTATCACATTGTTTAAGTGCAATACCATCAATTGTATTGTATTTATTCATATTATACTTTGAAGTATCTTCAACTATTTGTATTTCTTTTTCATAGATTCTATTTTCAAATTCATCTTTATGTTCTTTAAACATTCCTAAAAGATAACAAAATTCATCATGGATATTTTCTGGAATATTTGGAAGTATTTCATCATTGATTTTTTTTATTTCATATTCAGCAATAATATCTGATAAATCATCAACAGAATATTTTACTGGAGTAATAATATCTCTTGTTAAGGCTTCAGGTAAATCATGAAATAAAGAAACAAAGAAATTATTTTCTAGTCTTTTTTCACAAGCATTTACTTTTAATGAAAAAAAGTAAGAGAAAATTGCAACTGTTAACATGTGTCCTAAAACAGAAGTTTCAGGGATTCTTGGGGTTTGTGCCCATCGCTTTTGAAATCTTAATCTTCCACTTAAGTCTACAATTTTGGCTAATTTTTTATTTAAGGCAATTTTTCTTACACCTATTAATTCATAATAATCTTCAAGTTCTTCTTCTACACTTTTTTTTACATCTTCAATATCTGAAAGAAATGCAGAAGTTTGATAAACAATTGAAAACTCCCATTTAGTGGAAAGGTATGAGGCTGCTTTTAAAATAAATCTTTCTTTTTTGTACATATTAGGATTATTTAAGTAATCTTCAAATTTTTGAAGAAAAATTCCATTATCTATTTCTTCTAAAGAGTCTTTTAAATTTGCAATAACCCAAGAGTTTATCTCTTTTGCTCTTTTTTGTAAAGCATTTCTAAATACATCAGGACGAATATCAGTTACTACAACTCTTCTTAAAAATTCAAAGATTCCTGCTTCAATTAAATGTGTAAAATTTACATCTTTTTCAAATTTTGCAATAAAGTAAGCAATAATAAATTTATGAGCTTGTTTATCTAATTCAACAAGTTCTACCATTCTAGGATAATCATTCCATCTTTGAATAGATGCTGAAGAAAAAATATAATCTATAATTTTGGGATTAATCACTTATCATCCTTTTTGTTTTTTGAATCATCAGTAAAAAAAATCATTTTTTTCCCAAGCATCATTAATGCAACTACTACAAGAACTATTAAATATGCTACCCAATCTTCTTTCATAAACTCTCTTTAGTTTTAATTGATTATCCCATAATATTGATAAATAGGTGCTTATGAAAAAAATTAATAAAATTTGATGCAAAATTTAAAATAAGATGTATAATTCTGAAAATATAAAAAGAAGGAAAACTTTTCAATGTCAACATTAACTATTGGCACTTATAAATTGAAGCATTTTGATTTAAATGCAAAAGAACTTATGGATAAATATTTAAAATTAATTAGTGTAGATTTAAGTGATTATACTTTTGCAGGAAACTATATTTGGCTTTCAACAGCAACTGGTTTTTATACAATTGTCAATGATACTTTTTGTTTATTTATTTTAAACTCTGGTGAATTAACAATGTTATTACCTCCACTAGGGAAAAAGAATAATACATATAAAGCTATATTAGAATGTTTTGAAATAATGAATAAGCATAATAGTAATAAAAACTATTCAAAAATCGAATATGTTCATGAAAATATATTAGAAGGGTTTGTTGACTATTTAGAAGAAGGAACTTTGATTTATGAAATGCTAAAAGATTTTATTATTGAAAAAAAATTAGTTGATTATATATATAAAGTTGATGATTTAATATCGTTAAAAGGGGATTCATATAAATCAAAAAGAAATGAAATAAATAAATTCAAAAAAATTTATCCAGAGTTTAGTCTTGAAATTTTAAATAAAACTAAACATGGAAATGATGTTTTAAATCTTTTTAATAAGTGGGTAAAAGATAGAACTACATATATGCCTAAAGAAGAAGTTGAAATTTTTTTAGATGGAATTTATTTTGAAAGATTTGCAATAAAACGATTAATTAATGATTATGAGAATCTTGATATTATAGGTTTAGTAATTTATATTGATGGAGAGATAAAAGGTTTTACAGTAGGAGAAAAAATAAATGAAAATACGGCTAGTGTAATTATAGAAAAAACTGATTTTGAGGTTTTAGGATGTGCTCAATTTATCTTTAGAGAATTTACAAAAATCTTAAAAGATAAATATAATATTGAATATATAAATGTTGGTGATGATATGGGTTTTGAAAACTTGAAAAAAGTAAAAATGTCATATAGACCAAATAAATTAATTCCTAAATATACAATTTATCAAAAATGAAAATTAGCAAAGCTTTAAAAAGTGATATAAAAAAACTTTTTGAAATTGAACAAAAAGTTTTTGAAAATGATATCATGGCAATGAGTCTTAGTAGTTTTTATTATCATGTAGAAAAAAGCTTTTTTTATAAAGTTGAAGTTAATAAAAAAATAGTTGGATATATTTTATGGTTAAAGAGAAAAAAGTTTTATAGACTTTATTCTTTAGCAATTTTAGAAGATTATAGAAAACTTAATATAGCAAGCAGTCTTTTAAAGTATAGTTTAAAAAACCTAGAAAGTAAAAGTCTACAGCTAGAAGTTAGAGAATCTAATACTAAAGCTATAAATCTTTATGAAAAATTTAATTTTAAAAAAGTAAAAATTTTAGAAAATTATTATAATAATGAAAATGCAGTTTTAATGAAGTTGGAAAGATAAACTTTCCAACTTATGCTCTACAACTTCCAAATAAGTTATTTATTTTTTCAACTCTTCCTTCATGTCTTCCACCTTCAAAAGAAGCTTTATCCCAAGCTTCAATTATAGCTTCAACCATACCATAGCCAGAAACTCTTTCTCCTAAGCAAATTACATTTGCATCATTATGTTCTCTTGCCATTTTTGCAGAGTATTCATTATGACATAAAGCAGCTCTAATCCCATCAAATTTATTAGCAGCCATAGACATCCCAATTCCAGAGCCACAAATTAATATTCCTTTTGTTCCTTCATTTGCAAGTACTTCTTTGCATACTTTTGCAGCAAAATCAGGATAATCAACTCTATCTTTAGTATTTGGACCTAAGTCAATGACTTCATGACCTCTAGCTTCAAATAGTTCTTTTACATATGCTTTTATATCAATACCAGCATGGTCTGCACCAATAAAATATTTCATTAGTAAATTCCTTCTTTATGATTTATTTCTAACTCTTTTCCTTGCATATCTTTTTCTAAAGAGTCAACAGTTCTAAATACTCTATTCCATCTAATTTCTTTATTTTCATTCCAAGAAAAATATATAAACCAAGGTTTACCTACAATAAATTTATATGGAACTGTACCCCAAAATCTTGAGTCATTTGAATGGTCTCTATTATCTCCCATCATAAATGTTTCATCTTCTGGTATTTTAATAGGCATCATATCAAATAATTGATATGGCTGTAATCCATCTCTTTTTACACTTGGATCATTATGAATCCCTGGATGTTTCTCTTTATATGGGTCCATAACCCAAAGTCTACCATTTGATTCGATTATTTTTTCTTTTGGATAATTCTCTTTAATATATTCATTACCTTCTTTGGGATGTAAAAATAAATGTTTATCTTTTAAAGCAACTATATCTCCACCAATAGCAACAGCTCTTTTTACATAGTGAATATTATCGTTGTTTGGATATCTAAATACAACAATATCACCTCTTTTGGGTCTGTCTCCTTCAAGTAGATGACCATTTCCTTTAAAATCAGGTAATACTTGAACTTCAATCCAAGGAATTCTAGGAACTGGAATACCATATGAGAATTTCTTTACAAAAAGCATATCTCCTATTAATAAGGTGTTTTTCATACTTCCACTTGGAATAACAAAGGCTTGTGCAATAAAAAATATAATTGTAAGTACAATAACAATTGTACCTGTCCATGAAGAAGACCAGTTGTAAACTTTTCTAAGCATTAGTTGTTTTCTCTTTTTTCTCTAAGGTTTGCAGCTTTTAGAGTATTTTTTAATAACATTCCTATTGTCATTGGTCCAACTCCACCTGGAACAGGAGTTATATATGAACATTTATCTTTACAATCTTCAAAGTCTGCATCTCCAGTTAGTTTACCAGTATCAAGTCTATTGATTCCTACATCAATAACAACAGCTCCTTCTTTTAACATATTTGCTTTTAGTAAATGAGGAACACCTACTGCAATAATTACAATATCTGCTGCTTTTGTATGAGCACTTAAATCTTTTGTTCTAGAGTTACAAACAGTTACCGTTGCTTTTGCATTGATTAAAAGTGATGCCATTGGTTTTCCAACAATATCAGATGAACCAATTACAACAGCATTTTTCCCAGATAATTCAATACCATACTCTTCAAACATTCTCATTACACCAAATGGTGTTGCTGGTAAAAAAGAGTCAAGGTTTGATACCATTCTTCCAACATTATATGGATGAAATCCATCAACATCTTTTAAAGGGTTTATTGCTTCTAAAACAGTAGTTGTATCAATATGTTTAGGTAATGGTAATTGAACTAAAATACCATCAAGTTTTGGATTATTGTTCATATCTTCAATTAAACTTAGTAATTCTTTTTGAGAAATAGAAGACTCTTTTGTATGAACTTCAGAATATATACCTGCTGCTTCACATGATTTATGTTTACTATTTACATATGTTGCACTTGCCGCATCATCTCCAACTAAAATAACTGCTAGTCCAGGAATAATATTTTTTTCTTCCTTAAGTTTTGAAACTTCAACTTTAACTTCTTCTTTTATTTTATTTGATAATGCTTTTCCATCAAGTAATGTCATTGCTTTTGCCTCATATTTATTTAATTTTAAGGTAGTATAATAGCTAAAATTTTTTTAATCTAGTATTACATAAAGGCTTATATTGAAGTTCATAGGTTTTATTATAGTTTTTAGTACAATTCTTTTTGGAAATATAATGGATAATTCTTTTATTACTAAATTTGAATATGGGGCAATGTTATATGAAAACCCTAGAGGAGTAGGGTGTATTAAATGTCATGGAAAGGGAAATAAAGCTGTAGTAATAGCAAGATATAAAGAAAAAGATAAAAAAACTAAAAAATTAGTGGAAAAAAAAATTATTGCACCAGCTATAAGTAATGTAAGTTTTAAAGATTTTGTTGATAAATTAAAATCAGATAAAACAGAGTCTAAAGTAATGCCAACATATTTTTTAACTACAGAAGAAATGAAGTCTTTATATTACTATATTAAGAATATTAAATAAGTTTCAAGTAATCTTAAACTTTTTTTAAGTAAAATACGCCTTCAAATTTAAAAAAAGGAAAGTTTATGTTAGAGGGTATCGTAAGAGATAGTATGACAAAACAAGAAACTAAATCTTTAAGAAAAGATGGTTACTTAATTGCAAATATCTATGGAAAAGGTTTAGAAAATATTAATGCAGCATTTAAAAAGAATGAATTCATTAAGTTTTTAAGAAATAAATCAACTATTGCATTTGATGTAAATGTTGGTGGAAATGTAACTAAAGTAGTAGTTCAAGAGTATCAAAAAGATCCTGTTACTTCTGATTTAGTACATGTAGATTTAATGGTTGCTCAACCAGGTGTAAGAACTACTTATAAAGTTCCTGTAACTGTTGAGGGAACTCCAAAAGGTTTAAAAAACAAAGGTCTTTTTGTTTTCCATAAGAAAAGAGTTCCAGTTAAATGTACAATTGAAAACTTACCAGAATCATTTAATTTAGAAATTTCTGATTTAGATACTGGTGATAATGTTTTAGTAAGAAATTTAGAATTACCAGAAGGTGTTCAATGTTTCTTAGATCCAAGAGTTCCTGTTGTAGGTGTAATTAAAGCTAAGTAATTTAGGCTTTTAATGTATTTAATAATAGGTCTTGGAAATATTGGTGAAAAGTACCAATTAACTAGACATAATGTAGGTTTTTTAGTTATTGATGAAATAACTAAAAACTTACAAACTACAAATATAAATAAATCAAACTTCAAAGCAGAAGTTTCAAAAACTTCTAATAACCTTTTTGTAAAACCTAATACTTATATGAATAATTCAGGACAAGCTGTTGTTGCTATAAAAGATTATTATAAAATTGATATTGAAAATATAATAGTAATCCATGATGACTTAGATTTACCATTTGGGACTGTAAAGTTTAAAATTGGTGGAGGACATGGGGGGCATAATGGTTTAAAATCTATTGATTCTTGTATTGGAAAAGAGTATATAAGGGTTAGAATAGGTATAGGCAAACCTCAAGATAAAAATGAAGTTGTAAATTATGTCTTATCAAACTTTTCGAAAGAAGAATTAAATAAATTAGAAGGTATAATCTCTCATACTATTAAAGCAATTGAAGCATTACAAAGTGAATCAATTGATGAAGTAAAAACAAAATTTACATTGAAATAATAATATGGGCATAATTACTAAATATATTTTACAAAAATACTTAATACACTTTTTAATCGTACTAATTTCATTACAACTTTTTTTTGTAGGAATGGATTTTTTACAAAACTCAAAAGATTTACCAGATTCAGCTAATTTACAATTATTATATATTATGTATAATAGTTTTTTTACTCTTACTTTAACTTTACCACTATCTTTAGTTTTTGCATGGATAGTAACGCTAGTAATATTTGTAAAAAATAATGAATTAGTTGCTTTTACATCTTTAGGTGCCAAAAGAATTGATATTTATTTACCTGTAGTGTTAGTTTCATTTTTTCTTTTATTAGTAATGATATTTATTCAAACAACACCCTTAGCTTACTCTTATGAACAAAAGAAGAAAATACTAGATGGAGACTATTTTTCAAATATTAAATCAGATATTTTTTTAAAATATAATGATAATTTTGTATACTTCAAAAATTTATACCCTCTAAGAAAAGAAGCTGAAGGTATACATATTTATAAAATAAATAATGATGATTTAGAAGAAACAATAATTGCAAAGAAAGCATATTTTCAGAATGATAAATGGTATATTGTTGATGCAAAAATTGTAAAGAAACCAAAAGATATGAACTTTGAAAACTCTAAACTAGAAGTGAGATATGAAAAGTTTTTAAATACTTTAGAAGGGTTTAAACCAAAAATTTTGGATAATGTATATGAAGAAAAGTCAAATTTTTCTATTTCTGATGCTCTTTCAGCATTAGAATTATTGAGTAAGCAAGGAGTTAATACTGATAAAATTCGTGCTGCAATATACTATGAATTATTTATTCCTTTTTTCATTTTACCCTTAATTATGATTATTTTTATCTTTACTTCTTTAAATAGGAGATTTTTTAATATGGGATCTTTTACTTCTTTATCTATATTTGGAACCTTAGTTGTTTGGGGCTTTTTCTTTATGTTGTATAAGTTTTCAAATAGTGGAGTTTTAAAACCAGAATTTTCTTTGCTTTTACCACTTTTTATTTGGTTCTTAGGTTCGTATTTAATTTACAAAAAGAGAAAAAGATATGCATAAAATAAAAGCTTATGGTATTGCTTTATATAAAGTAGAAAAAAATAGTATAAAGCTTTTACTTTGTAAATCGGTAAAAAGTTTAGATAAATGGGGTTGTTTAAAGGGAGTTATGCTTAAAAATGAAACTCCTAAAGAGTGTGCAAAAAGAGAGTTCAAAGAAGAGTGTGGAATTATTATTGAAACATATCTTTTTGAAGAATATTTCTTTCAAGAAAACAATGAAAAAGATATTGGTATTTGGTTAGTGAATGCAAAAAAAATTAAAGATTTAGATACTTATTTTTTTAAGGATAAGTTATATGAAACTTTTTTATCTTGGGAAAATTCTAAAGTTAAATTTTTTGATATTAAAGATTTACCTAAAATAAAAAGAAAACAAAATAACCTAATAAAACAAATTAAGGATTCTTTAGAAAATAAGAGTCTATCCCATTAGCTATTCCTTCAGCCAATGCTTTTTGATATTTTTTAGTATAAAGTCTTCTTGATTCTTCAGGATGCGTAATATATCCAAGTTCTATTAAGACAGAAGGCATTTGTGCACCAACTAAAACCCAAAATGGTCCTTCTCTTACTCCTCCATCTACAGTATCTTTATATAGCTTTCTTGCATTAAAAAGCATATTTCTTTGTATATCTATTGATAACTTATGAGAAGCAGTAATTCTAGGTCTATTAAGGGATTCTAAAAATGCTCTTTTTGTAGAGCTACTCATTTCTCTTACATCTGAACCATTTTCTTTTGCAGCAACTCTTTTTGCTCTTTCACTTCTTGCAGGGCTTAAGAAAAAAGTTTCAATTCCTTTTAGTTTATGAGCTTTCGCTTTTCCTATAGCATTTGCATGAATAGAAATAAAAATATCAGCTTTCTTTTTATTTGCTAAAACTGTTCTATTTCTAACTTTTATAAATTTATCTTTATTTCTAGTTAAATAAACTTTATATCCTCTTTTCTTTAGATAAGATTCTAGATATTTGGTAACTTTAAAAACTACAATTTTTTCATATCTTTTTCTTGGTCCAATCCCTCCAGGATCTTTACCTCCATGTCCAGCATCTAAAACAACAACCTTATTTAATCCTGGTCTATATGTTACTTTTGTATTTTTTGTACTTGTGCTTTTTGAGTTAGAGTTTTTTATATCTAGAACTTTTAATATTAGTCGTTTATCATTTACTAGAAAATAGATAGTTTTCAAATTATAGTTGTCTTCAAATAATATTCTTAGAGTATTTTTATCTTCTTGTTTTATAACTATTTGTTTTACACCATTTATTTTTAACTTAGTAGGGTAGGCATCTTTAAAATTACCTTTTATATCATATATATCTTGATAAGCATTATTTACTTTTTTTTCCATAAATTTTACGTAAGATTTAGATATTTTTGTTTTGAAGTCAATAATCACCATATTATTTCTAGATTCTACAGATTCGATAGTATATTTAGAAGAAGATGTTATTTTATTTTTAGAAACTTTTTTTATAGTGTTAGTTTTTGTTTTTCTTTTAATAATTTTTATAGGAGTAGTTGCTTTTTCTTTATTATATTTATTTAATTCTATCTCATATTTTTTTATATTTTTATTTAATTTTTTTCCTGTTTGAATTAACTTTTTTAGATTAGTTATTTCTTTATTTTTATCACTATTTAATACTGCTTTTAGATATTCCATTCTTGCTTTATTGTACTCATCAAGAGTACTAGCAAAAATAGAAGTATTTATAAATAAAAATGATAATAAAAAAATTAAAAAAGAAAAATTTTTATAAATTTTTATTCTCCTTTGGTTAGTTTCTCTATGAGTTCATGAACAGAAATTACTTTATCAATTTTATATCCATTTGAACCTGTAAAGAATAGTCCTGTATCTAAATCCCCTTGATATGCAGCACCTAATCTATCTGCAATACAGTATCCAACAGCTTTTGCTTCAACTCCTCTATGGCAAGGAGCTACACAGTTTGAAATACAAACAACTTTTGGTGCAGTTCCTTCTTTCATAGATCTTTGTAGATTTGTTTGAACACCTCTTGCAGGTAAACCTACTGGAGATTTCATTAGTTTTATATCATCTTCTTTAGCATCAATTAAAACTTTTTTAAAGCTTGGATCTGCATCACATTCAAAGGTACCAATAAATCTTGTTGCCATTTGAACACCTGAGCAACCCATATCCATAAATTTATCTATATCCTTTTTATCCCAAATTCCTCCAGCTGCTATGATAGGAGGATTTCCCCAATTTTTAGCTTCTTCTATAACAGGAGGAACTATATTTTCTAATTGGAATTCTTCTTTAAAACAATCATCATAAGAAAAACCTTGATGTCCACCAGATTTTGGTCCTTCAACAATAACTGCATCTGGTAGTCTATTATATCTTTTCCATTTTTTACAAATTAGTTTTAAGGCTCTTGCACTTGAAACTATAGGAATTAATGCAACATCTGGAAAGTTTTTTGTAAATTCAGGCATATTTGTAGGAATACCAGCACCAGTGATAATCATATTTATTCCAGCTTCACAAGCGTCTTTTACAATTCTTCCATAATCATTACATGCATAAAGAATATTGCATGCAAGTGGTGCATTTCCACAAATTTTTCTTGCATTTTTAATGATTGTTGTTAAAGCATCTTTTGAGTAAAAATTTAATACATCAACAGGTTTATCTTTTCTAGTTTTTATTTGATATTCATCACTTTGATAATATCCTGTACCTACTCCTGAGATAACACCAAGCGCACCTTCTTTACTTACAGTACCAGCTAATTTATCCCAGCTAATTCCAACACCCATTCCCCCTTGGATTATTGGATGTTTTATTTCATATTTTCCTATTTTCAAATTGTGCCTTCTTTTATTTTATTATTATCTTAGCGAAACTTTTTTTACCTTTTTGTAAAATATATTCCCCCACTTCTAAATTTAATTTTTCATCTTGAACTTTTTCTTGATTTAAAGAAACTGCATTTGCTTTTATATCTCTTCTTGCTTGAGAAGTTGATTTAACTAACCCAGTATCTACTAAAGCTTGACAAAGCCAAATTCCATTTTCTAATTCAAACTCTTTTATATCTGTAGGAATATCTTTTTGTGCAAATACTTTTTCAAATTCTTCTTTTGCTTTTATTCCTGCACCTTTACCATGGTATCTATCTACTATTTCTATAGCTAAATCTTCTTTTACTTTTTTAGGATGAAGAGTATTATTTTTAACGGCATCTTTAAAATCTTCTATTTCTTTTAAAGACTTAGAAGAAAGTAATTCAAAATATCTCCACATCAATTCATCTGAAATTGACAATACTTTACCAAACATATCATTAGCTTCATCTGTAACACCTATATAATTACCTAAAGATTTAGACATTTTTTGAATACCATCTAAGCCTTCTAATATAGGCATCATTAAAACTGCTTGTTGTTTTTTACAGTTATATGCTTTTTGTAAGGTTCTTCCCATTAGTAAATTAAACTTTTGATCAGTTCCTCCCATTTCAATATCCGTATTCATTGCAACAGAATCATATCCTTGTAATAAAGGATAAGTAAATTCACTTACAGCTATAGGTGTATTACTTGCATATCTTTTTGAAAAATCATCTCTTTCTAACATTCTTGCAACTGTTAAGTTTGATGCTAAATTAATTAGTCCTGCTGTTCCTAGTTCATTTAACCATTGTGAATTAAATTTTACTTCAGTTTTTTCAGGATCTAATATCTTAAAAACTTGTTCTTTATATGTTTCTGCATTTTCCAAAACTTGTTCAGCACTTAATACTTTTCTTGTTTCACTTTTTCCTGTTGGATCTCCAATTGTTGCAGTAAAATCTCCAATTAGAAATTGGACAATTCCTCCAAACTTCTGAAAGGTTGCCATTTTTTGAATAAGTACAGTATGTCCTAAATGTAAATCAGGAGCAGTTGGATCAAATCCTACTTTTACATAAAAGTTTTCACCTTTTTCAAAATAATTTCTTATAAGTTTTTCAATTCTTTCAATATCAATAATTTCAGCAGTTCCTCTTTGTATTTCTGCTAATGCTTCTTTTATTTGTTCTTCCATAAATCCTCTTTTTTAAACTTATTTAGTATAGGCATCTTTTTTTGAAAAAAATTCTATAACTTTTACTTTTTTTTCTATAATTTTTCTTACTTCATCGATGTTTGATTTATTTATTTCAAATTCAATATCACAATATTGTCGATATGAGTGCTTTTCTCTTCCATAATCAACGGCAAGAATATATCCTTCATATTGACTCATATATGAAAGTAATCTTGCTAATTCACCTTTTGTATTTGGTAGACTTACTACCATTTTATAATGGTATAAAGTGTCTTTTGTCCATTTACAAAATAACATAGGTTCATTACTCATAATCTTTTTGTATGCTTTATCACACATTTTATGATGAATAATTGCTTTGTTACCTTCTCTAAAGGCTACAATCTCATCAGCAAATTTAGGATGACAACAGTGGTCGAATGATACAGAATTAATACTAAAATTCGAATATATAATTATATTGTCAAATTTAAATCTTTTTATTTTACTAGTATACATTTTAAATCTGGTTACAAAACCTTGTTTATCACTAACTTTTTTTTCTATTTCATGTTTAATATGCTTAAAGTAATCAAGATTGTGAGGAACTTTTTGTAAAGGTTGGTTCTTTAATAAATTACTTACATTTTCATAATATTTTGAAAAGAGAGTATTTATAATATTTTTACCTGTTAATTCATCAATTTCTCTTAATCTTTGAGAGCATAAAAACTTTATTTGCTTTTTTGCTCGATTTGTTTTTACTAAATCAGTCCATGAGCATCTTGGAATGGCATAATCCACTGTTTTTACTGAAATAATGTCAGAACTTTTTAATTCACTTAGTAAAGGCTTTTTAACTTTATTTATATAACATTCAATTGCATTTCTTCCTATATCTGTATGCACTGCATAAGCATAATCAAGTGCTGTTGAACCTCTTGGTAAACTAAAAGTATCACCTTGTGGTGAATAAACAACAATATCTTCTGAGTACAAATCATCTTTTGTATCTTGATAGAATTCTTCAATATTTTCATTTGAATATTCTAAAGACTTTAACCAATTTAAATTAGGTTGTTGTTTTGCTCCAATTTTGTATTTCCAATGGGCTGCAATACCATATTCTGCTACTTTATTCATTTCAAAAGTTCGAATCTGAACTTCATATATCTTAGAGTTATAAAATACTGTTGTATGAATGGTTTGATAACCGTTTTCTTTAGGTGTTGATACATAATCTTTAAATCTTGAAATAAGAGGTTTATATTCTAAATGTAAAAAACCTAAAACTTTATAACAATCAATATCTTCAGGAACTAAAATTCTAATAGCAAGTAAATCTAAAACTTCATCAATACTTACACCTTTTCTTTGCATTTTTAGGTAAATTGAGTAATAATGTTTTATTCTACTTGATATTTTGATTGTACTTAAGTCATAACCATTTTTTTCTAATAATTTTTGTGTTGAAGCAGTAAATTTATTAAAAGTTAACTGTATTGCATGTTGATGCTCTTTTATAAAGTTATCAATTTTTTTATATTCTTTTGGATAGATATAAAAAAAAGCTAAATCTTCTAAAGTATTTTTTATAGTTGAAATACCTAGTCTGTGTGCAATAGGAACATAAACAACTAAAGTTTCTTCAGCAATTCTTAATTGTTTTTTATGGGGTAGGGCATCAAGTGTAAGCATATTATGAAGTCTATCACATAATTTCACGACTAATACTCTAACATCATTAATTGATGCAATTAACATCTTTCTAAATGTAAGTGCAGAAGTAATTAGTTTTTTATCTGAATCAGATGATATTAATTCATGTTCTCTTATTTCATCTATTTTTGTAAGCCCATCAACCATATGAGCAACATCATCTCCCCATTTTTCTCTAACAAAACTAATATCAAATTGAGTGTCTTCTACAACATCATGAAGCAAAGCAGTTGCTATTACATCTTCATCTTTTGAAAAATGAGAAGCAATAGAAGCAACTAATAAAGGATGAATAGAATATGGTTCTCCACTTTTTCTTTGTTGCTCTTTATGGGCTTCAATTACAAAATCAATTAATTCTTGTAGTTTTGGAGTGATTTTTGTTTCAGTTTGAAGAAGATTTATAGCATCATCAAGAGTTTTAATACTCTCTATTTTTTCAATAAATGGATCCATAAGTAACCTAAATTAATTATAAAAGCTTAGCTTTTATAATTAACTTTTTTCTACTAAACCTTCAATTTTTAAAAGACCATCTGCAATTTCATCAATTGCAATATCAGTATATTTCATATTTTGAGTATTTTTATCTAATAAAGGTTTAGCACCTTTACTTAATTCATCAGCTCTTTGACCAACTGCGATAGCTAAAATGTATCTATCATTATTTACTCTTTCTAAAGCTTTTGCCATTCTTTCTTCTAGTCTCATATTTTCCCTTTATTTTACAATTGAACATTTACTATAGTCACCATTAACTATTTTTAGTAAATTTCCTTTTTCATTCATATTTGCAACAACTATTGGTAGTTGATTATCTTTGGCTAATGCAATTGCCGTATCATCCATAACTCTTATATGGTCTTCTAATGCCTTATCATAAGTAATTGTATCTAATTTTACAGCATTTTCATATTTCATTGGATCTTTATCATAAACACCATCAACTTTTGTTGCTTTAATAAGCATACATGCATCAATTTCTGTAGCTCTTAATGTAGCAGCAGTATCTGTTGTAAAATAAGGATTTCCTGTTCCTGCACTAAATATAACAACTCTACCTTTTTCAAGATGTCTTTGTGCTTTTCTTACAATAAATGGTTCAGCTAATTGTTCCATTTTAATTGCAGTTTGAAGTCTTGCATTTAAGCCTTTATGTTCTAAAGCTTCTTGCATAGCAATTCCATTTATAACAGTTGCTAGCATACCCATATAATCAGCACTTGTTCTTTTGATAACACCATCAGCAGCAGCTGTAACACCTCTGATAATATTACCACCACCAATTACAATTCCAACTTCAATATTGTTATTAACTAGCTCTTTGATTTCATTTGCTATGTAGTCCAAAATTTGAGTGTCAATACCATATCCATCAGCACCAGCTAGTGCTTCACCTGAAAACTTTACAAGTACTCTTTTATTCATTTTGTTCCTTTAATAATTGCGTGATTTTATCTAAATTTATCTAAAAAAAAAGTTAATATTTAAGTTAATGCCCATTCATAAAAGGGTAAAACATTAATTTCAATATTATCGATAGTAAAAGTTTCATTATTTGAAACTGTAATTATGTATAGATTTTCTACTTTATTTTCTTTTGCTACTTTTAAAATTCTTTTTAAAGTAGGGCTCATTAATGATGAATTAAAAAAAGCAATAGGACAAATAGCTATTTTTTCTTTTGGAATAAAAAAATCAATATAATCTAAAAAATAAATTTCTTTAAATTTATTAAGTAGTTCTTGAAAAACAATATTTGTTAATTCATTTTTGAATTTCTTTTTATAATTTATTGCATTAAAAAAAGCAGAGTTATATGAATAGATCTTTTTTGTTGCTCTATCTTGATTATATTTTTTGATAAAATATATAATTCTTTTTTCTTCAAACTCTTTACATTTTTCATAAAATTTATCTTTTGAAACTTTATAATCTTCTTTTAAAGTTAAATATAATTGGTTTAAGGATTTCTTTTCATCAATATTATCTAAAAGAATTTTTAAAATTTGTTGACTAATTAAATCATTAGTATAAAGTTTGATAATATTTTGTAAATCTTTATATATGATATATTCTGGTTTATTGACTGATTCAGGGAGATTCCCATGTTTTAAAAAAGTATTAAAACTTTGTGTGATATTTTGATTTTTATTTTCATGTAATAAATATTCTTCAAAATCTAAAGGATTTAAGAATATATTTTTGTAAGCTTTTAGATAATGTTCTTTTTGTGTAGAAATTATAATACTTTCACAAAAAGGGATTTTTATATCAAATTGGAAGTCTTCTAGTACTAAGACCTTTATTTTATTTCTATAGATATACTCTTCTAAGTTTTTTTCAATAACTTTTTTTGAATTCCTAATGTCTTTAAAGTCAATATACAAATAATCTTCAACTTTAAACTTTGCTAAATAGTCATAAATTAAAAAAGTTTTTCCTACTCTAGGTGGTCCTGATATAATTGTTCTAGGATGAGTTATCCTTATTTTTCGCTCAATAAAATTGATTTTCGAGAAATCAAATTCATGACAATATTCTAAGGTATTCATACTCTTTTTTTATGAAGATTTACAGCTTCTTTTACTGCATTTATATAACTTTTTGTATTTATTTTTATATCTTTTTTATAAGCTATATCAAAAGCTGTTCCATGGTCAACAGAAGTTCTTATTATAGGAAGATTTAGACTTACATTTATACTTTGGTCAAAATATAAAGCTTTAAGTGGAGCTAATCCTTGGTCGTGGTACATAGCTACAAAATATTTATAATTCTTTCTAGACATTGGAGAAAAAGCTGTATCTGGAACTAAAGGGCCTTTAAAAATATTTTTGTTTAATTTTTCATTAGCATTTTTAATTGCTTTAAAAATTTCTACTTCTTCATCTCCTAATACTCCATTATCACTAGCATGTGGGTTTAATCCTAGTACTGCAATATTATCACTATTTATACTTTTATAAAAATCTAGGAGAAATTTAGTTAGAGTTTTTTCTTCAATTTTTTTTGGAACTTTTTTTAATGCACAGTGTTCAGTAAATAAAGAAACAAACATCTTTTTACAACCTAACATCATAATTGCATTCTCTCCAAAAAAATCTCTTAGAACTTCAGTATGCCCTTTATATTTTATTTCAGCCTTATTCCATGCTTCTTTATTTATAGGTAGAGTAACTATAGCTTTAACTTCATCTTTTCTAGCTAAATCAATTGCTTGATAAAAAGAATCGAAAGAATATTTTCCACTTTTTTTAGTCACTTGCCCTGGTTTTATTTCAAAGTCACCTTTTATATTAAAGGTTTTGAAGTTTTTTGGAATATCAATATTTAATTCTTTAGAAGCTTTTTGTAACATAGTTTTATTTATACAGTAAAGGGGAGTACAGTATTGAGTGATTTTTTCATGAGCAATTAAAGCTAATTCAATTCCAATACCATTTAAATCTCCTACTGAAATTGCAACTTTAATTTTTTTTTCTTTACTCATATTAATTCTTTCATATCCATTATTGCTCTTTCAAGTCCTGTAAATATAGATCTTGCTATAATACTTTGTCCTATATTTAATTCTTCAATTGTTTTTATAGAAGAAATTAATTCTACATTTTGATAATTTAATCCATGACCTGCAGCAACTTTTATTTTAAACTCTTGTGCTAAAGAAGCAGTTTTCTTTATTTCTTTTCTACTTTTTTGAAGAAGATCTTTTAATACTCTTTTTGGTAATTCTAGCTCTTTTATACTATGATGTGTTTGACTTAAATTTGTATTTAACATTGCATAAATATTGGCAAAAGTTCCAGTATGTAATTCTACCCACTCAACTTTTAATTTAGAACTTAATTCTACCATTTCCCTAGTAGGGTCAATAAATAAAGAGACTTCTATTTCATTATCATGAAGTTTTTTAATTACTTTTTTTATTCTAGCAAAATTTGTACTTAAGTTTAATCCTCCTTCTGTAGTTACCTCTTCTCTTTTTTCAGGAACTAAAGTTGCTCTAGAAGGTTTAAGTTTACAAACAATATCAATAATTTCTTCATCAATTGCACATTCAAGATTTACAGGTAGTGAACTTTGTTTAATAATTGCTTTTACATCTTCATCATGAATATGTCTTCTATCTTCTCTTAAATGAATAGTTATTTGATCAGCTCCTGCAAGTTTACAAATTCCTAAAGCATCTAATGGATTTGGGTCATTTATTTTTCTTGCTTCTCGTAGAACTGCAATGTGGTCAATATTTACTCCAAGTAACATCTTATAATCCTTATTTATGATAAATCTTTTAGTGTAGAAATATTTGCAGCAAGTTTATTTTGAACTTCTAAATATTCTAATTCAGGAATACTATCAGCAACTACTCCTGCACCAGCTTGAAAAATTACTTTATCATCTGTAAGCATAGTTGTTCTAATAGTAATGGCAGAGTCCATATTTCCATCAAATCCAAAGTAAGCTATTGAACCTGAATAGAAGTTTCTTTTTATTCCTTCAAATTGTGCTATTAGTTCCATAGCCCTAATTTTAGGTGCTCCTGTCATTGTCCCTGCTGTAAAAGTTGCAGCAAATAAATCAAACATATCATATTTATTTTCATCAATAAGTGCTTCAACATCAGATACCATATGCATTACATGAGAGTATCTTTCAACTCTCATTAAATCAGTTACTTTTACGGTACCTCTTTTTGCAACTCTTCCCACATCATTTCTACCTAAGTCAACTAACATAATATGTTCTGCTTTTTCTTTTTCATCTTTAAGCATTTCTTCTTCAAGTTCGAAATCTCTATCTATAGTTTTACCTCTTTTTCTCGTTCCTGCAATAGGTCTTAATAAGATATGACCATCCACAAGTCTTACCATTACTTCAGGTGAACTACCAGCTATTGAAAAATTTTCGTATTCTAAAAAGAAAGCATAGGGACTAGGATTTTTACTTCTTAATACTCGATAAAAACTTAGATGGTCTACTTTAGCTTTTTGAATAAATCTATTTGACATTAAAATTTGAAAAACATCTCCTGATTTAATCATTTTTTTTGCTTCTGCTACCATATTAAAAAACTCTTTTTTTGAATAGTTAAATTTACCTTCGTCTAAAAATGTAGCTTTTTTTAAGGGTTGATACATATATGAGGTATAGAGTTCTTTTTCTATTTTTTTTAAATCTTCTTTTTTTTCTTCTAAAGAAGTTACCATTATAAGTTTTGATGTTTTATGAGAAAATGCTAAAATAATCTTTGGTCTTACTAAATCCAAATCAGGAATATTTAATTGGTCAACTAAGTTATCCATAGATTTTTTAAGTTTTGGTTCAAACTCTTTTCCTATATCATAACCAACATTTCCAATAAAGCCATCAATTAAACCAATACCTAGTTCTCTAGCTTTTTCTTTATAAATAGATTTATCAAATTGTTTATAATATTTTTGTAAAAACTTTAAAGGGTTTGAGTCTACTTCAATAGTCTCTTTTTTTTCATTTTTGAAATAAGTTTTATTATTTTCATGCCAAATTCTTTCTCTTTGACCAATAAAAATAAATGAGTAATTTCCATTACTTGAATTGATTGTACTTTCAAAAAGAAAAGTAAGTTCATCTTTGTATAGTTCTTTAACTTTTTCATAGATCGATACTGGTGTAAATTGATCTAGAAAAAGTTCTTTTGAATAAAATTGCATTAACTGGTTACCTTAATTAAAATGTTAATATAAATGCTCCTGATATATTAAGTTGTTTTTTAATATTATCAATTGCTAATTTAGCTTGACCTCTTGAATTATATGGGCCAATAAGTACTTTATGAAACATTTTATTGTTTATAGAAACTTTATATATTTTATATTTAAAACCTTTTTGAGTAATAGATGTTAAATATTTATCATTTGGCATTTTTGAAAATGCTCCAATTTGTACAAAAGTACCTTGTGGCTTCTTTGTAATATTATTATTTGAAGAACTTTTCTTAACAATAGGTTTTGGTGTTTCTTTTTTAACAACAGGTTTTGGTTTAGGTTCAACTTTCTTTTCTATTTTAGGTTCTTCTTGTGCTACTTTTTTTACATTAAAAACATCAGGTTTCATATTTTGAATTGGTTTTTCTATAACTTTTTCTTTTTCTTCAATTTCTTCTAAATTTAATTCTGAATTTTCATTAGAAACAGTGTTCTGCGTATTTTCTTCTTTTATATTTTTCAATTTTTCATTGATGATTTTTTGATATTGCTCTTCAATATTTTCATTTTCTAAAATAGTTTGTTTATTTTCACTATTTTGTGTTTTTGAAAAAGACTCATCTTCATCTGAATCATTAGTTAAAAGACGAATGATAATTATAGTTAATAAAAATAGAATAACTAAAACAAGACCTAAAACTAGATATTTCTTTTTATTGTTTTCATTTGAAGAAGAATTATTAGGTGTTTTCCCTAGCATTATATCACTATATTCTTGCTCTTCTTGCATTTGAAGTTCTCTATCTAAGTCAGGGGCAACATTTCTTCTTGGTTGCTCTTCTATGGGTTCTTCTTCTTGACCTTCATAAACTGCCTGTGCATTTTTAATTTCATTTAATCTTTGTTCAATTTCATTTTCTTCTTGTTTTAATTGAACTTTTTTTATAAAATCTTCGCCTTTTATTTCCATAATTAACCTTTATTAATCTTGGTTTAAACCTTTAGTAAGTCGATTGGTTGTAAATAACAAAGTTAGAAGCTAAATCTTTAAGCTCTAGCTTAATTTGTTCTTGAAGCTCTGTGTTGTTAATATCATCTAAAATATCAGCAATCTTATTAGCAATAAACTCAA